>JBOHYT010000403.1:0-16674 GCA_050738055.1 Rhodanobacteraceae bacterium | reverse complement strand
CGGTTGGCCTGCACGATCAGGCTGTGCATGCCCTGCAGCTCGGGTTGCGTGATCGCGAGATCCTGTGGGGCGTCCGCCACCATGTCCAGGTAATGGTGTACGGGATTGCCGGGAGACAGGTCCACTTGGCGGAAATATTCGCCCGCCATCAAGGGTGAATCCACCAGATTGTTGAAGGTCACCGGCGCGAACGTGACCGTACTCCCGGCGTGCGATGCCGTATCCAGTGCCGTGGCGTAGCGCCAACCCGCGGGCAGCGTGATGCTTGGGACAAAGTCGATTTTCGCGGTCGGCAGACTCGCCGGATACAGCGCCACCTGGTTCCATTCCAGCACCAACAGGCGCGGTGTGATGGAATCATCGGAACGCGACGGAAGCAGGTCGAAGTTCACGGTGAGCGTGCTCACCCCTTGCGGGATGTCCAGGTGGAACGTGTACATGTCCACCGGATCGCGGTGCCACGTGAGGGGCTTGCCGTCCGCCTTGAAGAACAGTCCTGCCACGTTTCCGATCGGGCCGTCCGGGCCGTGCTCGCCCGGGATCCACTTGGGGTAGTACAGCGTCAGCGGGCCCGGCGTGACCGGGATCTTCTCGGTCACGTAGAACACGTGTTGCTTGGGTTTGCCGACACTGACCGCGAGATCGATGCGGCCGTTGGCATAACCCGCCAACGCTAGCGGGGAGAACATCGTCGTCGCAGCGAGCAGGCAAGCAGCAACAAGCAAACGCATGGCGGAACTCTCCAATATTGTTTTTCATGTCGCGGCACCTGAGGCGACTGCGTCCGCCAACCCGTGACATACGTGGGCGGAAGCGTGCCGCGGTCGCAAGCTTCGAAGAACTGCATGGCCGCCGGTGCGGCTCGCCTACGAGCCAGTGGTGGTATCGAGGAACACCGCGAAGTGGGGTGCGGGCAGAATAGTACGCTCGGAGCAGCCCCTCCGGTCAACCTGATAGCAACGCCGGCCTTGTGTGGGCGTGGATTAGCTGAGGTTCGTTGCTGTTCGATTGCACCGCGGGAGCCCAATACGTGCTCGCAGCGTGCAAGCCCGCACTTGGGCCAGGTTGACGCGTCATTCGGATAGCAAGAGGCGACTTCGAATAGCGGACAAGAGGGCCTGATGTGGGGCCTGATGCAGAGCCCGGTCGCAGCTGGTCGAAGAGGAATGCTGGCGAGTCATGTCCGCCGGTGTGGCGACCGATGACCGCCGGTTGCACGGTTCGGTCAGGCCGGCGCAGCGCTTGCCTTGGCTGGCATCGTCAGCAATGCTACAAGCAGGTATGGGTTCTGCTCGAGTGCCATTCACGGCCGATGCGTGTTTCGGGCTGAAATGTCACGCGGCAAGATGGGAGCTGCAGTGGCCACTTTTTCGGTTCGAGGGTCTCGCCAGCGTCACACGCCCGGCAGCATCCGCTGCACAACTTGGTCATGGCGAATGAAGTAATGGTAGAACGCCGCGGCGACGTGCAGGCCCACCAAGGGGAGAATGGCGTATTCAGCGACAAGCGTATGGATGTTGCCCGTCCAGCCCCAGTCGGCGGCATGGATGCCGACCAACTGTGGCACGTGAACAAGCCAGAAAAACGTGATCGGCATGCCACGATAGGATGCGTTGATCCAGCCCAGCAACGGCACCACGACCAGCAGCAGATACAGCAGCCAGTGGATGACGCGTGCAGAGCGCAGCTGCCATGGCGGGATGTCAGCCTCCGACGCGGGTTCTCCGTGGATGATTCGCCAGATCAGGCGCACGACGATGATGCCCAGTATCAGCACGCCGATCGAAAAGTGCAGGCTGATCAGCGTGGTTGCCGGCGTCTTGCGACCGATGTGCGGCATCGTCCAGCCGACGGTGTACTGTGCGACAAGCAGCGCGAGAATGAGCCAATGCAGAACTATCGCGGTGCGCGTGTAGCGGCTCTGCGTACGGATGACCATGGGTTCTCCTGCCGGTAGTTCGCAACTGTTTCGACAACGCCAGCGAACTCTACAACAGCCACAGCTGTGCTCGATGCTTGGCCGGACGAGTCTTCGGCCTAGCTTTCACCTTGGTAATCAACTTGATGCAGCAGCCCCCAATTGTCTGCGCCGAGCGCGTGCGATCCCGCGCCAACGACAACATCGCTGACCACCTTCGGAGGACGAGCGCGAGGTAATCGAGGAAGAGGCCGCTGGCGCGGCCCAAGCCCCGCGGCGCGCCTTGGTGATCGACGTCGAGCACGACCACAGCACCCGCCAAACCGCGCGTAGGCTTTCGGTCGGCGCATTCGAGTCAAAAGTCGATCAGTGCTCTGCGACGTGAACGCAGCAACGTGTTCAGTACCTCCGATCGTTCAGTACGTCGACCAGATTGCGGTTGCGTGCGCATTTTGCCAAGCGTGCCTCAGTCAATTGCTTACGTCTGGATGCGCAATCTCTAGCCAATGTGCGCCACCGCAGCCTGCAGGCTCCGATTCTCGTCTTCGCGGATATGCCACATCCGACTCGCCGCGTGGTCGATCTGCCACGCTTCACGGGTGCGGGGGTTCCTGATCGCGGCGATTCCAGCTCTTGTTCAACGACTGATTTGCTCCAGTGCCACGCCCTTCGTAGCTGGCCCAAATACGCCGATAACGATGATGCCGACCGCCATGGCGATCGCGATGAAAACTGCAACAGCCAATGTGCCACCCGCGTTAAGGAAGTAGCCGATCGCGAGGCCGGCGAAGGCTGCCGCAATGCGGCTCCACGAATAGACGAATCCTACGGCTCTCGCTCTGATCCGAGTTGGGAACATTTCGGCTTGATAGCTGTGATACGCATACGACATCACATTCGCAGCCAGCGTGAAAACAACGCCCAAGGTCACTAGCGCCACGGGAGAGCGTACATTCGCGAATCCGAGCATAGCTAATCCCATGATGACGAGGCCGGCCATGATCTGTTGTTTTCTTTCGATGCGATCCGCGAAAAGCGTACCGAGCAAGGGCCCGAAAGGGTTGGCGATGGCGATGATGAAAGAGTATTCCAGACTGTGCGTAAGCGTGACGCCGCGTGCAATCAACAACGTCGGCACCCACGCGGCAAACCCGTAGAACCCGATGACCTGGGCCATGTTGAAGATCGACAGCATGATCGTGCGGCTGCGATAACGCGGCAAGAAAATTTCGATGAATCGCGCTGCTCGATCATCTGGAACGGCTTCGATCCGCTTGGGCGCGGGGAGCGGCCTGCCGGTCTCGGCCTCCACTCTCGATTCGATCCCGCGAACCACTGCTTCCGCTTCTTTGATGTGGCCGTGCAAGGCCAGCCAGCGCGGGCTTTCCGGGATGCGGCGGATCAGGAACCACACGATGCCAGCGCCACAGGATCCGATCAGCACCACCCACCGCCATCCCGAGAGTCCGAGCGGAGAAAGCGGTACAAGCAACCACGCGAAAAGGGCGACGATCGGAACCGCGCAAAACGTGATGAACTGGTTGATCGAGAACGCGCGCCCCCGCTCGGCTCTCGGAATCAATTCGGAGATGTAGGTATCGATGGTGACCAACTGCACCGCGAAGCCGACCCCCGCGATAAAACGCCAGACATTGAGCATCTCGCCCGAGCGCTGGAAGGCCATGATGCCGGTGCAAATTGCGTACCACACCAGCGACCACGTGAAAACGGGACGCCGGCCATAACGGTCCGCCAAGTGTCCGAACAGGAGGACGCCGACCCAAAGCCCCGCGAACGTGCAGAACACGAACGTCCCGAAGCCGGCCACCTTGATTCCGCCCAAAGTGGCGAAAAACCCCAGCGATTCTGCCGTGAACAGCCCCGACTTGAGCATGCCTGGCGCGACATATCCCGTGAAGAACAGGTCGTAAAACTCGAACACTCCGCCCAAGGAAATCAGGATGATGATCGACCAAACGGTGCGCGAGGATGGCAATCGGTCAAGGCGCGCAGCGATCTGAGCGGCATCAAATTCGGACATGGGCGCTCATTCGCACGGAGTCGGTGACGGATAACGTGTTACGGTTCTGCCCGAGAAGATCCAGCACCCTCTGGCTGCTTGATTTTGCTCATCGTTCCTCACGGGCAATGCTCACCGGATCGGTCAACTGGTTTGTCACACATGGTGGTGGCCGGGGCACCGGCGGTCAGCTGCGGTCCTCCTCAGTAACTTGTGAGGCGCTCCGCGAACGTTCGACTTTCGAACTGTCACCGTAGGCAGGCATCCTGACGTGGCGATGAAATCTTCCTGAAAAATCGTTCAGGTGTCTCGATTGTGCTCAGTGCTTGCGGCGCTTGTTGCGGTGCGTCATGACGAATCAGCCGTCACGGCGCAGACTCGGGTGCGAACGCGTTTGAGGAGGTGATACACGTGAAAGTGCTGATTGTCGAAGATGAGCGCAGGCTGGGGCGATTCCTCAAGCAGAGCTTGAGCGAGCGATCGTATACGGTCACGTGGACACAGAGCCTCAAGGAGGCACGGGACGCGCTCGCCGAGGAAAGCTGCGACGTGATTATTCTCGATCTTGGGCTGCCCGATGGTGATGGCCTTCAGTTGCTCTGCCAATGGCGTCGCTGCGGCTTCAACGAACCGGTGCTGATCCTGAGCGCACGCGACACCGTTGAAGATCGCATCAAGGGACTCGATCTGGGCGCCGATGACTATCTGCCCAAGCCTTTCAGTTTTGAGGAATTGCTCGCTCACCTACGGTCGCTCTTGCGCAGACAAGCTGCAGTCAAGCAGACCGTCTTCGAATACCACGGCATCAGGCTCGATCTGCTGAGCCACACGGTGCGGCTGCAGGATCGATCGATCGAACTGACCAACAGGGAATTTGCGTTACTCGAAATATTCATGCAGAACGCAGGGCGGACATTGACACGCTCCTATATTTCCGAGCGCATCTGGCCAGGTCTCGTGGAGGCCAATCTGCTCGACGTCTACATGAGCCGTTTGCGCGCGAAACTTGAGAACGGTGCCATGGGGCCGATATTCAAGACACGACGCGGGATCGGCTATCAGTTGGCATGAAATCGATACGCGCGCGCATCGGCGTTTGGTACGCGTTGAGCGCAACCCTCACGATGGCAGTGCTATTTATTTTCGGCTACCAGTTGCTGCAAAGCTACATTCTGCGTGACCTTGACTTGCTCAACCACGCCGAATTCGAACAAATCCGTCAGCAGCTTGGCCACGACTACAAGATACTGACGCCCACGATGGTGGATCAACGCATTCGTGAGACCACCAATTCGGCATCGGTGTTGTTCTACATCAACATCGACAAGCCACCTCACGACATGCTTTTCTATTCCAACAATCTCGATGGTCGACCGATTCCGGATGTTCCGCACAAGCACATCTATAACGCCATCGTACCAGGCATTGGCGAGATGCGGGTCGCAGAATTCATCATGCGCCCCTTCGATATCACGATCGCCACGCCGAGCAGGCAGATGCAACAGGTCATGCGAGCCTACGTCGAGGTGTGCATCGCGCTGTTGGCAGCGATGCTTCTGGTCAGCGGCCTGATTGGTATCGGCGTGGGGCAGTTGATTCTTCGTCCCGTCCGACTCATCGGCGAGACAGCCAACCGGATCAATTCCGACAATCTCTCCGAGCGGATTGTCACACCTGGTGTCAAGGACGAGATTTTCGACCTCGCGAGACTGCTCAACCAAATGTTCGATCGACTCGAAGATTCGTTCGCACAAGTCCGCCGGTTTTCCGCGGACGTATCGCATGAACTGAAGACGCCGCTCTCGCTGATACGGCTTCATGCCGAGAAGCTGTTGACAGACGGCAATCTCCGGCATCACCAAGAGGAAGCCTTGTTGGAGCAGATTGACGAACTGACGCGCATGAATCAGATCATCGATGATCTTCTTTTCATTTCGCGTGCTGAAGCGGACGGTGTCAAACTCCGGTTGTCCCCTGAAAATCCTGCCGGGTTTCTGCAAAGCATTGAACCGGATCTGAGGGTGTTGGCGGAAGATCGCGGCATGTGTTTAGTGTTTTCGCATGAAGGCGAGGGCATCGTCGCCATCGAGACCAAGTGGCTGCGCCAGGTCATCTTCAACTTGTTGACCAACGCGTTACGCGTGTCGCCGCCCGGCGGGCGTATCGAGATCCGCTCGGTGATAGATGGCAACGCTTGGTCCGTCAGCGTCGAGGACCAAGGCCCGGGGTTGAGCGACGACCAACGCGAACATGCGTTCGACCGATTTGTACGTTTCAATGTCCCGGCGGTCGAGTACCGGGGGGCCGGTCTGGGTCTCGCCATCTGTCGCAGCATCGTAGGCCTGCACAAAGGAAGGATTTACGCGCGGCGCGGCAGCGATGGTACCGGTCTACGGGTGACGTTCGAGATGCCGGTCTTCGTCGCATCCAACGAAGCAACGACCGTCGGTGGCGATTGAGAGTTTCCTTACGGTTGCACGCGACTCCTCGGACAATGCCTGGGCGTCAAGATGCGAGGCTTCTGGTAACTCCGTGAGGAGAAGCGCTGCATCACCGGTTGCTTGGTGGCACCCTGCGCGACCGTAGCGGTCAGCACGTTCACATTGGTCGCGGAGGTATAGTGCAGTTACGCCGAGATCAGGTGCTTGCCGTACAAAATCTGATAGCGCGACAGGTCACGGTGTGCGTTCTCAAGCATCGCCTGGCCCCGTCGCAGGGTCGCACGCGCCTCGTTCAGTGCGGCCTGAAACGGGCGCGGATCGATCAAAAAAAAGCGATCCCCTTTCTTGACGAACTGTCCTTCCTTACAGTCAGCAGATTCCAAGGTGCCCTGAACCCTTGGTGTGACCTGCACCGTAATATTGGCGACGATGGTTCCCAAGCTGTGCGCGACGACGCTCATGTTGCGGCGCTGCACCGACGCCACCCGTACCGGTGCTACCGCGTCGCGTAGTTTCGGGGCCGCTGCATGTCCGCCAGCGAAGTGCCTGAAGGCACCAAGCACCAAGGCCAGCACCATGCCTCCAATGAGTCCGTTTCGGAGTTTATGTCGGGTCAAATCCAGCATCCGGAAAAGTGAGAAAACCTGTGGCGCAGCGGGCTTGACTCCAACGCTCGTGAAATCGGCGGCACGACACGATTCGCTCGGCACGCAGCTTTTACAGATGCTCGCTGACTTCTCCCAAATACCTCTCACCAATTATTTTCTGCCGAACACCTCGACGCAGCCATTGTCGCAGCCCTCGATCTTGTCGTTGGCGGCAACTGGCACGAATACCTTGCCGCTGTGCGAATCGGCCGCCACGGAGTGAGCTTCGGCACCGGTTGGAAGGTTACCCAGCCAAATACCGTTCGCAGCATTGATCACACCCAGCACGGGGCCACCGGTGTTGGCTACCGCTGCGAGGTAGTACCTGCGGGCACCCGGGTCATACCAGACCTCGTCGGAGCCACCAACCTGGGGTATATCGGCGACGACCTTGCGGGTGCGCATGCTGACGATCAGCGACTTGGGCGCAAAACCGGCTGCTACCGCATCGTCGCTGCAACCCACCAGCAGTTGGTCGTGAGGACCCAGTGCCAAGCCGGCCGGCACGCACTTGTTGACGTGGATCATGTATTCCAGCTTGTGCGTGGACGGATTGATGATGGCGACACCGCCGTCGGCTTTCTGGTGATTCAACTCCGGTACCGACAGGTAGATCAGCCCGTCCTGTGGATTCCAGACCGGTTGCTCCAACCCACTGGTGGCTTGGGGAAAGGTGAGCTTGCCGAGAATGCGATGGCGTGGCGCCGTTGAGACAAAGGTGATGAAGGGCGGTGTGTCGTCGTTGTTCGCCGCAATAATGACTTGCTGGCGCGGATCGTAGGCGATCTCGTCAACGCGCTGCTTGCCGCCTGTATCGACGGTGTCGACGATCTTCCGCGTGCTGATGTTGACAACGCGCAGCTTGCTGCCGCCATCACCGGCCCAGAACTGATCGTTGCCGACGGCGACGAGGCCGTTCGGTCCACCATGTGAGAAACCATTGACATGCCCGATGAAACGATTGGTTTTGGCGTTGAACAGATCGACCGAGTGGTTGGATCGGTCCGAAAAACCATAGACATCCTGTGCTGCTGAAACAGCGCTGATATCAAAGCTCTTCAGCGGATTGCCAGGTACCGCTATGGTCAATATGCGATGCAGACCGGTGTCATGCGTACCTTGGGCGGCCATGGCTAGAGTGGCAGACGCCGCGGTGGCTATGGCAAGCAATGCAATCAAAGAATTTTTCATCGGAACGATCCCGGGGTGTCGATGCAGGGGGCCGCGACATGGCCTGCCCGTCGTTTGGGAAACTTGAGGCCGCATCATCTTTGATGTCGCTTTTATTACGCTTAGGCTTAGGGAAGTGAGATGGACGCTTCCATCTCACCAACATGAAGGTGATCGCTAGAAGCGGACCTTTCGGGCCGGCGACATCGAAGTGTCCAAGACGTGGTAGACCAAGGTCTCCACCGGGCAACCGGAGGGTCAGTATGAGGCCCGTTCGCCGTTGCGTGCCGGTAGCAGCCAGCAGAGTTTTGGATAAACGTCATTTCCGAGGCGACGTGGATGAAGGCGGCCGCTAATGGGTTGAGTCGTCCGACGTCGGCCAGCGCGATGCCTGCCAAGTCCGCGGCGAGCGTGCCCGCGAAATTGAACCAGATGATGGGGCGAGTCCGGCGCGCGATGGCCAGCGTCTCGGCGAACCCGTATCGGCACCAGGCCGGTCCGCGCCTTGCCCAGCCTGCGCTTCCAGGAAACGAACTGCGTACCACACGTCACGGGCTCGGCAGAAAGCCGCGATTGACAACTCACTCCCACGCCACGACACCAACCGCTCCCGCCATACGTCTCCCTTGTTCGTCATCGCACCCTTTCCATCGGAAACAGGCGATCTCAGCAGCTATCGCAGCATCGCGGTAGACAAGAAGCCGGACGCTTACGTTTGGTTCGCCTGAAAGAGTCCAGCAATGACGCCAATTGGTGCACCGGCGAACAGACATGGCGCGGCGAGTGTCGTTCAGCGTGGTGCCGGTCCGATGACGCATCACACAACCTGCACGATTCTGAAAATTCGTTGAGGATTGCTACAGGTAGCTGTCAGGTCGCTGCCTTACGGTGGTCCCCATACGTTTAGCCCAAGACGGCACCGGAGCAAGATCGCTCGTGGTTGTTGCCTTCGCCGTCGCCTGTTCCGGGGAAAGTGATCGCTCCCACACGAACACTTCCGTTCGTCTGTACGACTTGTCGAGGACAGTATCAATGGTTTTGGTTCGTTACGCCATACTTTTGGCGGCCACCCTACTGGTGCCGCCCGCACTAGCGCAGGCACCCTCCAAGACGTACGCCCAGCATCTGGTAGACCAAACGCTTGCGACGCATCCGGACATCGCGATCATGGCGATGCACGTGACCCCGCCGAAGCAGACGGTCAACATCATCTTCGCTTCCAACATCGGCCGCATTGGCAAGAAGGCCGACGCGGATGATTTGAATGTCGTCAACCACGGCAAGACCAACCTCGAGGTCAACAAGGCCGGCGATCATTTCGAGGTCGAGCTGCCGCTGCTTGATGTCACCCACGATCGTATCGGCGCACTGAGCATCGTGTATCCATACAAGGCAGGCGATGACCAAGCGGCGCTGGAGAAGCGTGCCGAGGATGTACGCGATCAGTTGAGCCGCAAGATTTCCAATCTCGCCAACCTGACCCAGCCATATCGGTTCAATCCGGCCATTCCAACCCACACCTACGCACAGCAACTGGTCGACCAGACCATGGCAGGCCATCCGGAACTGCTGGTCCTGATGCTGCACGTCACGCCCCCCGGCATGTCGACCAATGTGGTGGTGGCTTCAAACATCGGGCGCATCGGCAAGCCAGCCGACTCCGACGACATGCGCGCCATCAACACCGGCATTCCCAACCTTGAGGTCAACGGTCGCCGTTTTGAGGTCGAGACCCGCCTGCTCGACGCCAAGGGTCAAACGCTTGGTGCCGTCGGCATAGTGTTTCCTTACAAGCCGGGCGATGACAAGGACGCCCTGAAGCGCAGCGCCTTTGCGATTCGCGACGCGCTGAGTGCGAAGATTCCCTCGCTGGCCAAGCTGCTGGAGCCGGTGCCGCCGGAAGTGGTAGCAATTCCTGATCCGGCGGCAACCTTGATCGGGCGCAGTACCGGCTGGAAGCCCGACTATTCCGGTGACTTCGACCATTTCGGTGTCGATGTCAAAGGCAACCGGCTGTTTCTGGCGGCAGAGGATCACGGTACGGTCGAGCTGTTCAACCTGAAAACCGGCCAGCACGAGCGCACGCTGCACGTTGTCCAGACACCGCACGCGTTCGTTTACCTGCCCAAGCACAACCGACTGATCATCACCGACAGCGGCAAGGGGATGACGAAGATTCTGAATGCCACAACCTTGAAGGTCGTGGGCCGCATCGTGCTGGCACCCGGCGCGGACTCGGCTGAATACGATCCCTCGACTGGCCATCTCTACATCGTGACCGGCGGCAAGGATGTCGGCATGAAGGTCTGCTTCCTCAACGACGTAAATCCGCTTACCGGCCATGTGTACGCCAAGCTGAAGTTCGATTCGAACCATGTCGAGGCGGTCGAGGCCGAGCAACACGGCAATCGCCTTTTCGTGAACGTCGCCGACCAGAACTACGTAGCCGTAGTCGACAAGAAGACGCTTAAGGTCATTACGCGGTGGCCAATCAAAGGCGCCGAGACCAACCTGACGATGGCACTGGACGAGACGGATCACCGGCTGTTTGTCGGCACCCGCAACCCCAGCAAGCTGTTTGTACTCAATACGGATACGGGCGCCACAGTCGCGATGCTGGACGCGCCGGCAATCTCGGACGGGCTGTTCTGGGACAGCGCCCGCAAGCGTGTCTATATCCCCGGCGGCGATGGCTATCTCGGTGTGTTCCAGCAGGTCACTCCCGATCTCTACGCCGCGCGACCTTGGATTGCCAGCGCAATCGGCGCCAAGTCGGGCATCTTGGTACCGCAGTTGGATCGGCTGTATCTGGCCGTTTCGCCCGGTGAACACCGCAACGGCGGCGAAATCCTCTGGTTCAAGCTGGGCAAGTAGGAGTCACCGGCCACTGGCAAGAGCCTGAATATGCTTCTTTTCACCTGATTTTTGCTTCCTTCTTGGAGCTTTGCCCCAACTGCTCGTCATGTCGTCAAGCGTTCCACGGAGACACACCGATACACGAAACGAACACTCTCTGAAAATCCGCATCGGGACAACAGTTTCACGACGATCGATTGATATGAGCGTGAGCCCCTGAATCTGGTGCTTCCAATCAACCGACGAATCCATGCTGCCAGATAGAGAGAATCTCAAATGCGGTATCCCGCGGAGGGCATCCGATCATGTCTCAACACACGCCACCCACATTGTCCTGCATAGCAGTTGCGCTGGCCGCCTGTCTTGCCGCACCATCCGCGTTTTCAAACCCGGCGGACGGCGGCAGTCATGCCCCGTCCGCACAAAACGTCTCCGGGCAACGCCAGGGAGCCCCGAACAAGAAAAACATTGCTTCAAATACCAAACCACCAGCGCCGGCCAAGCCGACGATGCTCCAGCGGATCGTCGTCACTGGCACGCTTGTCGCAACCGATCCCAACGCCGCCGCGGTCCCCGTCATAACCCTTGATGCGGAGGACCTCCGCAAGACTGGCGTCACCAGCAACATGCTCGATACGCTGCGCAAGGCGATTCCAGCGTTTGCCGGCCGAAGCAATGCAGGCGCGAGCAACGCGCAGAATCACAACCAGTTCACGGCCGGCGGCTCGCATATCGAACTGCGCAACCTTCCGACACTGGTTCTGGTCAACGGTCGACGCATGGCACTGGATGGGGTCGCGGGCCTGAGCGGCAGCAAGAATTTCGTCGACGTCAGCCAGATTCCGGTCGCCGCTCTGGAGCGGGTCGATGTGCTCACCGACGGCGCTTCGTCGCTCTACGGTTCTGACGCCGTCGGCGGCGTGGTGAACTTCATTCTCAAGCACGACTACCATGGCGTAACCCTCGGCGCCCATTACGGCGTGGCGGACGGCGGCTACCGTGCTCGTTCGGCGTTCGCGACCTTGGGCGGAGACGTCGGGCCAGTGAACATCACGGCCACGGTCAGCTATTCCAAGACCAGCCCGCTTTTCGAGAGCGCCCGCTCGTTTACGAGCCCACAGTATGGTGTCGTTCCGGGAACGGGTTTGCCTGGCGTCGTCGACGCAGGAAACTACGTCTTGGGGCCGGGGCTGCTTTCGCCGCCCGTTCCGACGGGCACTTCCGCTACCGCCGGCAGCTACGCGGACCTGTCTCCGAGCGTCTACGACTTCACCAGTCCTTCACAGCTATCCAATCGATTCGACTATTCGAAATACGCCATGCTCCTGCAGCAGGAGCAGCACAAGAACTTTGTCGCCGACATCACCTCGCAGCCGTTCTTCGACGGCCATGTGACGGCCTTCGGTGACGTGCTGATCTCGCAGAACAAGGTCCATTCTACCGCATGGCAGGCTGCGGGCCGGCCCTTCTCCTTTGCCTCGCTCACCGTACCGGCCGGCGCGCCCTACAATCCGCTGACCACCGCTGCGACGGGCGTGACGTTTGCCGATATGTCCCGGCCCAAAGGGGTGTTTGACACCACCGACGCGTATCGCGTCTCCGCCGGACTCAAGGGCAAGCTGGCCCACTCGTGGACTTGGCAGACCAGCGTCGATTACAGCGAGAGCAGGCTGCAAGAGCGCGACACCAATCTGCTTTTCAAGCCCAACCTGAAACCTGCCGTTGCGGGTGGCTACGATGCCAACGGCAACCCGGTCGCTGGTGGCGCCTACAGCAAGGTCTACGGTGGCTATTCGATCAATAACCCGCTGGTGCTGCAGCCTGCGCTCGATCCGTTCGCCGTGACCGGCAACTCGGCGGCCGCACTGGCAAACGTTTTTGGTACTGCGGTGTTGAATGGGGACAGCAAGCTCTATTCTTGGGACGCGCATGTCGTCGGCAATCTGTTCAAGCTGGCCGCGGGTCCTGTGAGACTCGCGGTCGGAGTGAACTGGCGGCGTGAAGAGGTATCCGGCCACGCCGACCCAAATAGCCGCGTCACCGACCCGGTCACGGGCTCCACCGCCGGCAACGACCAGAACTGGATCGGCGGCCTGTACACCGATCCGTTCAGTCACGGCCGCAACGTGAGCGCGGTGTACGCCGAAACCCTGATCCCGATCACATCGAGCAGCATGAACATCCCGGGCCTGCACCAGCTCGAACTCACTGCTGCGGGCCGCTTCGAGCACTACAGTGACGCCGGCAACGGCACCTCGCCGAAGTTCGGCTTTCGGTGGGAGCCCTTCGACAATCAGTTCGTGGTGCATGCCACGTACACGAAGTCGTTTGCCGCGCCGCCGTTGTATCAGGCATACGGGCCGTTCGACACCCGCCCGGTGACCGACCGCCTTATTGGCATCGTGTTCGGAAGCCAGTATGCCGTCGGGAACACCTTCAATGGCGAAGACGGCGTCAACCCGTCACTCAAACCTTCCACCGCAGAGTCGCGCTCGATCGGTTTTACGCTGCATCCGAACTTAATCAGCGGTCTGACGTTGACCGCAGATTACTCCTCGATCTCCGTGCACGGCTTCCCGGGTGGCGCGGATTTCACCCGCATCATGCAGTCAGTCAACGACTTGGGCTCAGCTTCGCCATACTTCAACAGCGTGAGTACCGGCAACTTCAACAACCTCGGCGGTACCGATCCTTTCGGGACCCCTGGATCCCTGAAAGCGTTCCTGACCAACCCGGTCAGCGGCCAGCCCGACCCGAGCAAATACTCCCAACTCTACGTCACCGACAAGTTCCGCAACCAGAGTGTCCTGATTGAACACTCCTGGCTGGTGGGATTGGATTACATCCTGCCTTGGACCAATTATGGTTATTGGGAGCTGTTGAGCAAGGGCGCGATATTCAGTTCGTACAAGTTCCAGCGCCGCCCGGGCGATCCGTTCCAACAGTACGCGGGCAACGCCAGCAACATTGGCGTGTTCGCCGGGACACTGCCAAGGTACCGCTTCTACTCGACACTCGATTGGTCGTACAAGAACCTGGACGTTACGTTGGCGAATACCTTCATCTCGTCGGTCAACGATGCGGGTGCCGCCGGCACGCTCCCGGGCATTCCGGTGCCAAGCTACAGCGTGTGGGATCTGCGCGGTTCGTACACTTGGATGCTAGGCGCCAACGGCACTGGCGATAACAAGGAGGTTACCCTCGCTCTTGGCGTGAACAACCTCGACAACAAAATGCCGCCGATCTTCCCGCGTGCCTTCAAAAATCAGTTCACTAACAGCGACATCAGCACCTACTCACCCATCGGCCGGCTGGTGTACGGCGACGTGAGGGTGTCATTCTAAGCTCAACATCTTGATAGTCTTGAAAGTCGCGTTGACGGAGCGTCAGGGCAAGTGGAACTGACGCACCTTGTTGCAGCCCAATGCCAGAACCTGAATGAAATGTCAGGGACATTTCAGTTTGATTACAGGATGGCGATCTAAGGTCAAGAAATGAAGACACCAGCACTGTGACTTTAATCAGCTTGGCATAATCATGTCCGGAGGGGACCATGTCAGCTAACCTCCTCAACGCGCTTTCGCTTGCGATTCTCGCCATTTTTGCGACAAGTGCAGCATACGCGACGCCGTTACAGACACGCACGCACCAGGTCAAAAGCCCGAAAGGTGTCCAGAGCGCGTCGGTCGATGCGAAACCCAATACGACGGCCGCGAAGCCGAAGCCACCCGCCATTGCGAAGGCGAAGCCTGCCAAACCTGTTACCCAACTCAAAGCCATCCAGGTAAATGGCCGGTTTATTTCGACGGTTGGCCACAGCGCTCTCAAGATGAATGTGCCGTCACGTGACGTGCCTTTCTCGATATCGACCTACACGGGCAGCTTCATGCGCGCTATCGAGACGCAGAAGGTAGCTGATCTTTATCCTTACATGACAGGTATCCATAGCGCAGGGATCACCGGCTATGACCTCGTTTTCCGGGGGTTCACCAGCGGCGGCAACGATCAGAACTCCATCTTGGTAGACGGGCTACCAGGTCTCGCTACGAGATTCGGATCGCCGGCGACAATCGGCATCTCGCACATTGACGTTGTGCGTGGGCCTTCCTCAGTGCTCAATGGCGAGGAGCAACCAGGAGGATTCATCAACCTGATTACCAAGAAGCCGGAGCCTTATTCAGCGTACGAATTCAACGCCGGCGTCACTGCCTATGACGGTGCAGGCATTGGCCTCACTGATAGAACTGGCCGCATTTTCTCAGCTGATCTGACCGGTCCGATTGACAAGAACAAGCGCTTTCTTTACCGGCTGGTTGCGCAAGACGTAAACAAAGATACCTTCCGTCACGCGACTTACGATCACGACATTTACGTTGCGCCGAGCTTTACCTGGAACATATCACCCGTGACCAGTCTCACCGCGGCCTTCGTGTACCGGCGGCTTCATTACAGCTACGATACGTATCTCGTTGCGCCGAACAGCAACATCGACTTGGTGGCGCCAATCACTACACGTTACCAAGAGCCAGGCAACTACGAACGTGAGCACGGCAGCGTCTTGACGCTGTTTTTCAAACACCGCTTCGCCAATGGGATGATTTGGAACATCGATACGCGTGGTGTGTGGCACGCAGATGACGCACATGGGTTCGATGTCACCACGATTCGCCCCAACCTGCTTTATGTCGGGCGGCGTGCGCGTGGCCAGCTCAACAAGCGGCGCTATGACTATCTCGATACGAATTTGCAGATGTCGTTCGATACCTTCGGCATTGCGCACAAGATGGTGGCCGGTCTGACCGTCGGACGCGATACGTTGGATGCGAATCGTTTGCAGTTCTTCAACGGCCCCGCCAAAGGACCCGACTCCCTCGATATCAGCATCTATAATCCGATTTACGGTGTCGTCCCGCCCTTGCAGGATCTCCCACTTGGCAAAATAAACGACCGATACACCGTGCTCAGGACATATGGTGCCTACTTCGCCGATTTGATGAGCTTGGCCAAGCATTGGAAAGCCACGATTGGCTTGCGCTATGCACGTGATCGCCAGTCATTTACCTACTTGAATGTTCCTGGCTATCATGCACAACGCAAGACGAACGACAAGGTGCTGCCGATGATTGGCGTGGTTTATCAGCCCAGCAAGCACTGGAGCTACTACGCCAGCTACAGTACCTCGTACGTGCCGCCCGCCGCACAGGCGATCAATATTCATGGGGTCAATGATTTTGTTCCGACCTCAGCCCGTCAGGTCGAGATCGGCAGCAAGGCCAACTTCATGCACAACCGCATCTCTGCGACGCTTGCACTCTACCGCATCAACGAGAAGAACACCTTCAGTCATTTCAAGTGCAGTTTCGGCACCTGCTACGAGCAGGTTGGCAAGGCACGCTCGCAAGGCGCCGAGTTCGAGATCAACGCGCGCCTTACCGACAACTGGCAGATTCTCGCTGGATACAGTTACACCGATGCGCGGATCACAGGCTCGAGTTCGCGGGTTCAGGTGAATAGCCGCCTGCCCAACGTGCCGTACAACAGCGCGCACCTTTGGTCACGCTATCAGTTCCAAACGTCCGCTTTGAGAGGACTGGGGTTCGGGCTTGGGCTGATCTACAACGG
>JBOHYT010000402.1:0-1951 GCA_050738055.1 Rhodanobacteraceae bacterium | reverse complement strand
TGCGTCATCAACGGCAATACCGCGGTCAGGGTGTTCTCGGTAAAGAGTTGCTGGCGCGCCGCCACCACGATCAGAAAGCCGACCGTGTAGCCCAGCTTCACGATCAGGAATCCGCCGGTGATGCCTGCGAGATGCACCGCCAGCAACGCCGGGATCAGCATCGAGAATCCCATCGACAGCCCGGCCGCCAGCGAGGACCAGGAGAGTGCCGCGACGCTGCGTCCCAGTTCCGCCTTGCCTTCGACGCGGATGGCCTCGTGCAGGACCTGCACGCGAGGCGGAAGGTTTTCCTCGACCTCTTCGCGCTCGCGCTCCGTCAGCCCGAACGAGCCCTCGGGCGCGTCGTTGTCGTCGGTCTTTCGTTCAGGCGGGGAACGCTTGCGCGGATCGTTGGCCATGGTGCGATCCGCTTCTCAACCCTGTGCCGGGGCAGGCGTTCGCGAAGAAACAAGAGCTTGCGGAATTGTTTCTTGAGCGCTTTTTTACCACGGATTTGCACGGATGGATACGGATAAAAGCTTTCGATCCGTGTAATCCGTGTCGATCCGTGGTAAAGCGTTTCTGATTTGCAACAAGGATTTACGTGTTGTTTCTTGAGAATATAGCCGCCGTTGCGGGCCCGCAGTCATGTCGTGCGGTGCAGTTTCGCCGACGTCACGCAGCGGCGAGGTGCGATTCCTCGGGTTCCCGCGGCAGATGGAGGCTGAACGTGGTGCCCCGCCCTTCGCCACATTCGACTTGCAGGCGGCAGCCCAGCGCGTCGGCTGCGTCCTTGACGATGGACAGCCCGAGCCCGAGCCCCTCTGCATCCGGGTCGAGCTGGCGGAACGCGGTAAAAATCTCGTCGCGTCGATCCTCGGGAATACCGATTCCAGTGTCTGATATGTCGATCCTGAGGTCTTCTTCATCCTTTCTGCAGACGATCGCGACCGTGCCATCGGGGGTGTACTTGATCGCGTTGCCAATCAGGTTGTCCAGGATGGTCCGCAACATGCCGGGATGGGTGCGGACGCTGGCGTCGATCACCTGCACCCGCAGCTTCAGTCCCTTGCGTTTTGCCGCATGCGACCAGCCGGCCGCGATTCCGGCGATCAGTTCATCGACCTGCACCGACTGGAACTCCATTTTTTCGCCGTCCTCGTCCACCCGCGATGCCCGCGCCAGACCATCCAGTTCGTCCAGCAGCCGTGCCGCTGCGTCCCTGGCCACTTCGAGGCGGCGCTGGTCGCCCGGCGTCGGCGCCGGCAACATGTCGAGCACCATGGTGATGGCGGTCAATGGCTGCTTCAGGTCGTGCCCGGCGATGGCCATCAAGCGCCCGCGGTATCGATGCGCCCGTGCGGCCAGCATCAGGGTGCGGCGCAATTCAAGCTGGGTCATGACCTGACGGGCCAGCGCCCGCAGTACCCGGCGCTGTTCATCGTTCAGGCGTCTTGGGCGCGTGTCGAGCACGCAGACCGTCCCGAGCGCATGGCCTTCCGCGGTCCGGATCAACGCACCTGCGTAAAAGCGCAGACGCGGACCGTCCGTGACCAGCGGGTTGCGGTTGAAACGCGGATCGAGCTCCGCATCGGGAATTTCCATGAATTCGTTCTGCAGCAATGCGTGCGCGCAAAACGACGCATCCAGCGGCAGCTCGCGGACGCCAAGCCCGATCTCGGACTTGAACCATTGCCGGTGCTTGTCGATCAGGTTGACCACCGCGATCGGCGTGTGGCAAACGAGGGCGGCGATCCGGGTGATGTCTTCGAAGGCGCCCTCGACCGGCGTGTCGAGAATGGCATACGAGCGAAGTGCGGCCAGACGCTCGGCCTGATCCGGTGGCGGCGCGGCGGCCAGGCATTCGGTATCGACCGCTACGGAATTGTCCTGCTCCATGTCCATGTCCTCCCCCAGTCCATCGGCCAGTGTACCCAGACCTGTCCACCGAGCAAGTGCCGGACGATCGTTG
>JBOHYT010000401.1:0-1914 GCA_050738055.1 Rhodanobacteraceae bacterium | reverse complement strand
CATCGCTGGCGGGTCACCGACGCCCCTGACGATTACGTGCGCGCGGAAATGCGCCATGTCGTCGGCATCGAACTGCGCATTGAGTCGTTGACCGGCCGCTACAAGCTCAGCCAGAACCGCAACGCTGCCGATCAGGACGGCGCTCGCGCAGCGCTCGCCGCGGCGCCGACCGAACGCGAGCACGATCTCGCGAAGGCGATTGCGGACGCACAGCAGGATCGACGAGAACGCTGACGTGGCGGGGCCGCGGCAAATGATCCATCCGGACGGTCGCTGGTGTCGCTTGCGAGATTGATCGCGGCAGATAAGTTGGGCAGCGGTTGCCGGGGGCGCGATCACCAGTAGTACTGCCCAAGCAAGCAGCCGGCCCAAGCTTGCTGTAGAATCCGGACTGAATTAGGACCGAAGAGTTCGCCGTGGCCAACGAAGCGATCATCAGCTTGACGGAGTTCAAGAACGATGCGGCGGCTTGGATCAAGCGCCTGCAGAAACAACCGCCGGTGGTGTTGACGCAGAACGGACGCGGCGTTGCCGTGGTGCAGAGCTACGAGGAATACGAGCGTTCGCGCTTCGAATCCGCTCTGGTGATGCGCCTCAACCGGGCGCTGGCGGACGACCGTGCCGGCCGCACGATACCTCACGCCAAGGTCACGAAGCAGATTCGGTCCGCGCTGAAGAAACGCATCGCCGAGCGTGGCTGAGTGGGCCGTCCACTGGTCGTCAGAGGCACGGGGCGACCTCGAAGGGATCGTCGAGTTCATTGCCGCCCGTGGCGACGTCGAAAACGCCCTTGCCGTCTTCGAGCGTATCGCGGCATGCGTGGATTCGCTGGCAACGATGCCTGAGCGTGGACGCTCTGTACCGGAAGTACGCCTTGCGATCGAGCCACCGCTCATGGAGTTGATCGAGGCGCCATGGCGCATCATGTATGCGTGCGAGCGCAGACGCGTGGTCATTGCCGCGATCATCGACAGCAGGCGCGACGTCGGCGCTGTTCTGGAAAGCCGTTTTGGGTTCAGCCTCCCGGACACCCGATGAACAACAACTCCGTCGTTGCTGTCTCCAGTTGCGCAGGCCGGCTCAAGGAGCACCGCGACGGAGCCGGCATTTCTCCGCCCATTTGGTTTGCCGGCTCCGGCCTTCGGCTTGGGGCCAGCCTACCGGAACACTGAACGCCTTGTGCGAGCGCCAGCGGCCGTGGGGTCGAGAAGCCGATGAGCAACAATTCCACCCTGCTTGTTTCGCTAGTCTGGTACTCGTGCCGCCCGACCGCTGCAAGTGCCTTGGTGGCAAATTTGATGTCGTCACGCTCAACCGGGCTCCCTGGTTCAGGCCCCAAGTTGCCGCACCAGCTCGATGTATTTCTTTTGTGCCTCGCCGCCGTGCATGCCGCGCAGGCGCGACCAGGCTTCGTACTTGGCGGTATTGACGAAATCGAAGAAGCCGGGCTTCGGGCCGTTGGCGTCGCCCTCGGTCGCCTGTTTGTAGAGCGCGTAGAGCTTCAGCAGGGTGTCGTTGTCGGGGCGCTCGGGCAGGCGTTTGACGTCCTCGGCGGCCTTTCGGAAATCCTCGCTGAGGTCCTGGCTCATGGACGTCAGGCTTTCGGTTCTTCGTGTTTGGTTGCCGTGCGCGGTTTCGATGGCGGCCTGCGCGCCGCATGCACCTCCTGGGTCAGCGCGTCGATGCGCGCCGACAACTCCTGGATGTCCTCATGGCTCGGCATCTGCATGCGCTTCATCGTGCGCGCGATGCGTTCGTCGAACGCCTTTTCGAGCTTGCCCATCGCGGCGTTGGTGCGCTTGCGCGCCTGCTCCATCCACGCGGCCGTCTGCTGGTGTCCCTGCGTGACCTGTTCCTCGTTGTAGGCGTGGGTTTTTTCCTGGATGCGCACGCCTTCCTCGACCAGCGCATCGA
>JBOHYT010000400.1:0-5415 GCA_050738055.1 Rhodanobacteraceae bacterium | reverse complement strand
GCGAAAGGCGCGCCGCGGCACGTGAAGGATCGAGGACGAGCGTGCGCTGCAGGGCCTCGATGGCTTCTTCCGTTTGCACCTGCGGCTTCAGCGCCTCGGCGAGGTTGTACCAGGCTGATGCCGAATCTGGTGCCAGTTCGCAGGCGCGCCGCAAATGCGCGATGCCCTCGCCTTCCCTCCGCAGCCGATACAAGGCCACGCCGAGCGCGACGTGCAGGTCGGCATCTTCGGGCAGGGCGGCCAGCGCACGCCCGAAAAAATCCGCCGCGGCTGCGTGGTCGTCCACGGTCTGCGCGGCGATGCCTGCCCAGCGCAGAACCTCGACATGATCCGGCGCCAAGGCCAGCGCGCTGGTGATGGTTCGCATCGCGGCCTCGGCATCGCCGGATTGCGATTCCCGCTGCGCGCGCTGCAACAGCCGCGCCGCCATCGGCGTCAGCGTGGACGTTCCGCCATCGGGATGGGTCATGTCAGAGCAGCAGTCGCGAGCGTGCGGTCAGATTACACCGAAGCATCCGGTCGCCTGCTCGCAAGCTCCCAGGAACGAAGACGGCCGGAACGGGCAATGGATGCTGCGATCGGCAACTTCAGCGCTTCTGTTCCCCCTGGGAACATAGATTCCATGCGCGATCGACTGGCCTCCGCGCCGCAACCCCCAAGAAAAAACCGCCGGGCGCGAAGCCCGGCGGTGGAGAGATCAAAGGCCTGCGCGCTCAGAAGTCGTAGGACACCATGAACCGAACAGAGCGCGGCGGCAGCCAGAATTGCGGCTCGGCATACTGGGAGTTTGGCCTCGCTTTCGGTATATTGACGGTGCCGAAAGCGGAATTGTACTGCAACGGGGTCTGGTTGTTGAATACGTTGAACACCGCCGCGTTGAAGTTGAGTCTGTGGTCGGCCCACTGGGGGCTGTAATTCACGTTGAGGTCCAGTTCGTGGGTCCACGGTGTATAGCCGGTCGAGCCTGGCGGTACCGGCACGCCACCGCACCAGTGGTAGGCGTTGCCATAACCCAACGGATCGGTCTGGTTCGGCCCGAAACGGCCGAGGCAGATCTTCGGATGGCCGGAACTGATGAGCACGTTGGCACCCACGGTCCATTCCGGGTTGATCGCGTAGGCGCCATAAAGCTTGAACTGCCACTTCGCGTCATTCGGCAGGGTGCCGTTCGAATACTCCATCAACTGCGCGAAGTCCCACTGCTCGGTGATGGTCACGGAAGGGCCACCCTGGCCGATGAGCGAATCCACCGGGCCCTCGGTGTTGCCCCAGCTCTTGGCCCACACCAAGTCGGCCTTGGCAAACCACTTGCCGTTCCATGGATGCTGCATGGACAGGTCCAGCGAGTAGTAGTCACGCTTCATTTTGCGCTGGAATCCTTGCTGTGCCATGTTGACCGTGATGGTGTGCAGCTGGCCGGTCGGACTGGTTACGACGATATCCGCAGTCTTGGTCGGGTTGATCAGCACGGCACCCTGGGTCCACTGCGTGCAGGTCTGCGGCGTCATGTAGGTGAGACCTTCCGAGACGCCTGCTGCGCACGTTCTCTGCTGGTCGTCCCAGTCGTCGATGATCTGTCCGAGTTTCTGGTAGGTGGCCGTCACGCCCGCCACGTACTGGGGCACGAACTGCCATTGCGCCCCAAGCACGAAGTTGTCGGAATACTCGGGTTTGAGGTTGGAGGCGGACACCAGTTGGGGATTGAGCGGTTCGCCATACTCGTTGTTGGCCGATACTCCTACAGTTGGTCCGCGCCCACCATTGTTCATCGGGAGCGGCTGGAAGCCTATTGGTGTACCGTCCGGGTTAACCCCGGTGTAGGTGCCGTAGAGCTGGGTGAAGGTCGAAGAACCCGCGCCGCGCAGGGCTACCTCGGCCGGCATCGTGATGTAGTAACGGCCAGCGTTGCCGAACAACTTCAACGTCGAATCGCCCAGCACGTTCCAACTGAAGCCGATCCGCGGCATCCAGTTCGGACTGGTGTTCTTGGTATAGGGCACACCCGCCGAGTTGTAGTTGACGAACGTGCCGTTGCGCAGACCCAGGGTCAGCAGGAAGTCGGGGGTGATCTGCCAATCGTCGTTGACGTACTCGGCGCTCTGCACCACCCGCAGCAAGGGGACATGGTCCTCGAAGATGAATTGAGACACAAAGTAACCCTTGTCGCCGCTGGTCCCCGGGTTGGAGTCCGGCGGACCCACGTAGGGCGCGACGCTGGGATTGGTACCTGTCAACGGTATGTTGGCAGCGGAAAGCCCGTACAACCACGCATAACCGGGGCCAGACACCAACGAACCGTCATTCGAGTCCCAGGTGGTGATGTTGTCGATACCGACCGAAATATCGTGGGTGCCGAACAGGTTCCAAGGCAATTTCCAATCCAGGCTCACACGATAGTTCGTCATCGAAGACTTGTGCGACGGGTCGCCCACGTTGAAAGCGGGCTGATTGTTGCTGATACCGGGGCTGCCAGGCGGAAGGAACGCCGGATCCTGCTGGCTGGCACTGAAAATGATCGGCGTCGACGGAACAAACCCGGGAAAGCTCGGCTGCTGGGTGTAGAACTCATTGTGCAACTTGCCGAACATTGCGTGCAACGTAAGGCTGTTCGTAAGATACGAGGTGTAGTTGAAGACGAACATCCTGACCGAATTCTTTACGGTCGGCTGCAGGTTGGCGGTACTGCCGATGGAGTCGTTGGTGTAATCGAACTTGCTCTGGGATGCCCAGACCTTGTACTGGTTCTGCAAGCCACTGAATGAGAGAATGTTGTTGTCGTTGATGTTCCAATTCAGCTTGAGGTAGATCTTCGGCGCGTGCGCCGTGGCGAACGTCATGAGTGGCGTGGCGATGGGTCCGTTGGTATTGGCATGGATGCGGTCCTGTTCGACGCCCAGGAAGAATGTCAACTTGTCCTTGATGATCGGACCGCTAACGTAGGCGTCGTAAATCGTTTCTGTGCCGGGAACAACACTGTCTCCGGTCGATGTAAGGTTGACCACGCCGGAGTCCAGTCTCCGATAGGTCCGTAACTCATCCTGTGTCTGGCCGGCTATCGTGGAGGCTGGGTTGCTGTAATACTGGTTGACTGGATCGGCTGCCAAGGAACCCGGCTGCCAGATAGCCCGGAAACCGAAGTGCCATTCGTTGGAACCGGATTTACCGATCTGGCTGATCACCCCGCCGATCGAACGCCCGTACTTGGCCCCGTAACCGGAAATGAAGGTCTGCTGCTGTTCGATCGAGCCGTACGGCAGGGTGTAACACCCTTGCCCGGTGAGCTGGTCCGTGGTGTCCATGCCGTCGATGTAGCAGGCGTTCTCGGCATCCGATGCGCCGCCGAACGACAGCGCGGGGGTACCGAGCGGTGTTGGGTTGTTCGCCTGCAGCAGCGCGGAGGCCTGTTGCACGCCTGGGGCCAGCAGGGCGATGTTCTCGGCCGTCCGCGCCAAGGGCAGTTGCTGCAACTGCTTGGCCGTGATCGTGGTCACCTGATTGGTGGTGGTGACGTCGATCGGCGGGATGGCCATCGCGGTGACGTTGACCGTCGACAAGGTCTCGGAAGGCTGGGCGCTGGCCGATTTCGTGAAATCGACCACCGCCGCGCCGGCCGCCACCGGCGTTACGTCCGTTCGGGTCTGCACCACCCTGCCGTTCTGCAAGAGCGACACCGTATAGGTCCCGACTGGCAGCGTAACGGAATACCGGCCGGACGGCCCGACGGTAATGGTGCGGTTGTAGCCCGCGCCGCCGGTAATCTGGATGGATTCGCCAGTAGCTACCGGAACGGTGCCCTGGATGGTGCCACTGACGGCCTGCGCGAACGCGCCACCGGTGAACACCAGCGCGATGGAGCCACCGATTGCCATGGCCAGCGCCTTGCGCTGGAAGAGGTTGCGACGCGACGCGCGCCCGGACTTGCCGCTCATGAGATCTAGCCTCCCTGAACCAAGCTGGCGCGGTGCCTCTCTCGCTTCTCCCCAGAACGACAGTTAGACCGCACCCACATGCTTTCGGCGACTCCAAGTCGTCGGAAGCGGTCTACACTGCCCCCTCGCGGCAGTGCGGCTACCGTTTTAACTCTCGGTTAACTGGAATGCAAGGATTTTTTTTACACGGGAGACAGCTTCCAGACAGCAATTTTTCACGATTCTTGCACAGCGGTCGGAGTAGGCGTGCACCGTCCGTGCGGTCGCGACCCGAGAGGCATTACGGTTTCTGATGAGTATTCCGGCCTGGCTGACCACTTGCTCCGGTAATTGCTGACCGTCGTACCGACGTTGACCGGACTGTGAGTTCGGATATGCGATGACCCAGAATGGGCTGGCGGCCACACCATGCCGGGGGTCCATTCCGCCAGTGAGGTTGGCGCGCGCTATTATGTACATGTAACATCCATGTACACACAGAAGGGATCGTATGCCATCCGCCACCGCCCGAATTGTCGTCCAGGCTACCCCGCAGGAGAAACGCGCCCTCATCGCCAAGGCACGCAACCTTGACATGAGCGTATCCGAACTCATGCGCGTCGGCGCCGCGACCTTTGATCCAGCCCCCGAAGATCTGCTCGCGCTGGCGCAAGCTGCGCAGGACTCCATCGGGCGATCCATGGCGGCGGTCGACGCGGCCATGGCCAGCGTTGCCAAGAGCAACGCCAGGATCAAGGCCATGGAAGCCAAGGCACCACGCGCCATTACGGAATCGCACGCATGAGCGGGCCGACCGAAACGATCTGGAAGACCTTGAAGGCAGTCATCCAGATGGAAAGCCGCATCGAGATGCTGGCCACGACCGCGCGCGAGCAACAGACGAAGATCGAAGCGTTGACCGAGCGGGTCATTCGGCTTGAGGCACAAATGGACATGCTGCTGATACGCGCGGGCGCACCCGTGGCAAGACATCTGCCGGGAAAGTAGGCACGGCAAGGCTGGGTCAGAGGTGGCTTCGCCATCGCCATTGCTGGTCAGCCCCCGCAGACCGTTCTGGTATTGCCAGCAGCTTGGTCAGCGTTTGGCGGGGCGAAGGTCAACAATTACCGGCGTACTCATTTCTGATTCGCGTCGAGTCTCAGTGCCGTTTTTGCCGTTCGCCTCCGGCCAAGAGCATGCCGGGGCAGGCTCTGAGCGTAGGTGCGTAGCGCCGGAGTCGAAGGGACTCTCCGATTTGCTTGTCGGGACTGAACGCGATTTCCACCGACGTTTTACTGTACCCCCGGCGCGTAGGGCGGGTTTCAACCCGCCGGTCACACGCGGCAACGCCCATTGGCGGGTCAAGACCCGCCCTACGCTGTCCCGATCGGCAACCCTGCATCGCGAAAACGTTGACGCAGCGCGTAGGGCGGGTTTCAACCCGCCGGTCTCACGCGGCAAGACCCATTGGCGGGTCAAGACCCGCCCTACGCTGTCCCGATCGGCA
>JBOHYT010000399.1:0-16755 GCA_050738055.1 Rhodanobacteraceae bacterium | reverse complement strand
GCGACCGCCTGACCGTGGCGCGCGATCTGCTGACCGAATCTGGGTCGATCTTTGTGCAGATTGGGGATGGGAATGTGCACCGGGTGAGAGCGGTGATGGATGAGGTGTTTGGAGAGCAGAACTTCGTTGCTGAGATCGTATGTCTGAAGACTAGCGGTCAAGCAGCAAAGTATCTCTCAGGCATTTGCGACTACGTTCTGATGTATGGGAAGGACTCTTCGAAAACGAAGTATCGGAACCTATATCGAGCAAAAACGTTAGGTGAGGAAGGAACAACCCAATATGTCTGGGAGCGTGGCGATTTTTTTGACGATCAACGGATGTCGACTGACAGGCCGCTCGTTGAGCACAGCCGCGTCTTTGCGGCTGACAATCTTGCGGGGCAAGGTGCGTCGAGAGAATCACAGCCATTTGAGTACGAGAGCTTGATCTACCAGCCAGCTTCCTCCAGCCATTGGAAGCCTAACTATCCAGCGGGAATGGAGAGGTTGGCAAAAGCGCAACGATTGAAACCCATTGGAAAGTCGCTGATGTATCGCCGCTATCTCTACGATTTCAATGCGATGCCTATCACCAACATATGGTCCGATGTTCTAGCTACAGGACTCACAGAGCAAAAGGTTTACGTAGTCCAAACGTCGCAAAGGATTATTGAACGGTGCATCCTGCTGAGCACCGACCCCGGTGATCTCGTCCTAGATCCGACTTGCGGTTCCGGCACCACCGCCTATGTCTCCGAACAATGGGGCCGCCGCTGGATCACCCTCGATACCTCACGCGTGGCATTGGCGCTGGCCCGCGCGCGCATCATGGGCGCGCGCTATCCGTACTACCTGCTGGCCGACTCGCCCGAAGGCCAGCACAAGGAAGCCGAGATCACCCGCAGCGTGCCGAAGTCCACGCCGACGTACGGCAACATCAGCCTCGGCTTCGTGTACGAACGCGTGCCGCACATTACGCTGAAATCCATCGCCAACAACACCGAGATCGACGTCATCTGGGAGAAATTCCAGCAAGTGCTGGAACCGCTGCGCGAACAGCTAACCACAGTGCTCGGTGACCAGTGGTTGGTGGCCAGCAGGAAGGGCAAGCATTACACGGCCGATGTGCCCGACGTGATCCAGGAGTGGGAAGTCCCCCGGGAACCGCCCAAGGACTGGCCACCGGCCACTCGACCACTGGTCACTGACTTCTGGCGACAACGCATCGCGCGGCAAAACGCCATCGATGCCTCCATCGCCGCCAAGGCCGATTTCGAAAACCTCTACGACAAACCCTACGAAGACAAGAAGAAGGTTCGCGTGGCCGGCCCGTTCACCGTCGAAAGCCTGTCCCCGCACCGTGTGCTGGGCGTGGACGAGCACGGCGACGTGATCGACGGCATCAAGGATTCCACCGGTGGCGACGAGCGCGATTTCGCGCGGATGATCCTGGAAAACCTCAAGACCGCCGGCGTGCAACAGGCGCACAAGGACGGCCGCATCGCGTTCACCTCGCTGGTGCCGTGGCCGGGCCGGTTGGTGTGCGCCGAAGGCCGTTACCTTGAAGGCACCAAGGAAAAACGCGCCGGCATCTTCATCGGCCCCGAATTCGGCACCGTCTCGCGCCCGGATCTGGTGGAAGCCGCGCGCGAAGCCGGCGACGCCGACTTCGACGTGCTGATCGCCTGCGCCTTCGGCTACGACGCCCATTCTGCTGAGTTCGAGAAACTCGGCCGCATCCCGGTGCTGAAGGCGCGCATGAACGCCGACCTGCACATGGCCGACGACCTGAAGAACACCGGCAAGGGCAACCTGTTCGTGATCTTCGGCGAACCGGATATTGCAGTGACCAGTGGCCCGTGGTTGGTGACCAGCGATGGGAGGCGGGTTGCGAACTATGAGCAAATTGCAGAGCTATCGGGACTTGGATGTCTGGAAGCAATCAATCGAGCTGGCCGAAACGGTCTATCGGGCCTCGGCAAGCTTTCCACCCGAGGAGAAGTACGGGCTGACCAGCCAGATTCGACAGGCGGCAGCCTCGATACCGGCGAACATCGCGGAGGGCGCGGAGCGCAACGGGACGGCGGAGTTTCTGCAGTTTCTGGGGGTGGCGAGCGGATCGCTGGCGGAAACGGAAACTTTCCTGATTCTGTCCGAACGGCTGGGGCTGTTGTCGCGCGAGCAGACCGATTCGATCCACGCGCTGGCAGCGTCCGTTGGTCGGATGCTCAACGGGCTCAAACGCTCGCTGCGCTCGAAGGCCTGACGGATGGCGATTTCCCGCTCGCCCTGACCACCGACCACTGGACACAGGTCACCGTCTTTGGCGTCGACGTGTTCAAGCCGCAGACCGGCGAAGTCGTCAGCGACGGCCCGGATGGGATTGCCTGCTGGTTCGTCGACACCGACTACAACGAAGAAAGCTTCTTCGTCCGCCAGGCCTACTTCCTCGGCGCCAACGACCACTACAAGTCATTGAAGACGACGCTGAAAGCCGAAATCAACGCCGACGCCTGGGAAACCCTGCACAGCGACACCTCCCGCACCTTCCCCAAACCCGCCACCGGCCGCATCGCCGTCAAGGTCATCAACCACTTGGGCGATGAGGTGATGAAGGTGTTCAAGGTATGATGGCGTTGCCTCAGTTCAGGGTCGTTCGTGATGGCGAGCGCTGACCAGCTCAAAGCCTTGCTGAAGTCGCATTTGAATGGCGACGATCAGCACTTCTATGCGGTTGCCATGCAACTGGCAGCGCATGAGGCCAAGTTGGGTCACGGCCAGCTTGCGACCGAGTTGCGCGAGCTTGTTGACCGCGCGAAGTCGGAACGCAGCGTGGCCCATCGAGCATCGAATCAGCCGATACCTATAGGTCGACCGCGTGGCGAGTTGGCTGCACTGCTACAGGTGTCGTATCCCAAGGCGCGTCTTGCGGACATGGTCTTGGAGACCGGGCTTTCGGAACAGCTGAGGCGGATCGTTTTGGAGCAGCGGCAAGCAGCCCAGATCCTCGCTCATGGGTTGAACCCGAGACGCAAGTTGCTGCTAATGGGGCCACCCGGTACAGGGAAAACCATGACAGCTACAGTCTTGGCGGGGGAATTGGGGCTTCCACTGTGTCAGGTTCGTTTGGACGGGCTGATTACAAAGTACATGGGGGAGACAGCGGCGAAACTTCGGCAAGTGTTTGATGCGACCGAGCGGACGCGTGGCGTCTACTTCTTTGACGAATTTGATGCAATCGGGTCGCAGCGCGGGATGACCAACGACGTCGGAGAAGCGCGACGCATCCTCAACAGCTTCCTGCAGCTCATTGAGCAGGACCAGTCACACAGCCTGATTGTTGCCGCAACCAATCACCCCGATATTCTGGATCTGGCGCTGTTTCGCCGGTTCGATGACGTTTTGCAGTACCAGTTGCCGGATGAATCGCGCATCGTTGAGATGTTAAAGACGCGCCTTACACGGCGCACTACCCGAGGTGTGTCGTGGAAGCGTCTCGCAACGGCTGCCGCGGGATTGAGTTACGCGGACGTTACGCGCGCGGTCGACGAGGCACTCAAGCAGATGCTGCTCGAGAAGCAACCCAAGGTAACCGAACGAGATGTTCGCAGAGCCTTGGACGAGCGGCACCGCGTATCAGAGCACCTTGGGTTACGGTTAGGAACGACGTAGGGGGCTGCGTTTAGATGGCAGAACCAGGGGGACGACATTTCATACTCAGCGAGCGCGCGGCAGCCGAACGATTCCGCACGCCGCATGCAGGTGGCGGTGGCGCGCACATACCCGATCGCGATCGCGATCAGCACGGGGGACGTTTACTTCGGCAGATCGAGGCGATCGTTCCGCAAGCCGCGGACGCGCGTGCAGCCCAGCAACGGTTGGGAATGGACGATGGTTTCGGCTTGCGCGTGGCGTTCGAGAGCTTTCCGACCTTGGAGCTTGAGCTTGAGTCGTTGAGCAGGGATCGATCCGGCATTGAGCTACTCAACGTGCACATCGAGGATCATCGGGAAGTCGCGACGGTGTTCGTTCCTGACGGGAAGCTACCTGTCTTAAAGAATCTTATTCGCGCGTACCTCGACCCTGCGAAGGACACGACAAAGGGTCCAAAGCATCGCGTGCTCCTCAACACGATTGCGGCGATTCGCGCGGCAGCGCTTCGCGACTTGTGGACGGATGATCCCGCCTCGTTCCCCAGCCACGATTCGGACGTAATCTGGTGGGAAGTGTGGTTGCCCGTGGGAAATGACCGAGCTGCGGTCGCTGACGAGTTCTCGCGATTGGCGCAAAGCTTGGATTTCAAGGTCGCAAATGACGAGCTGACGTTTCCGGAGCGGACAGTCGTACTGGCGCGCGGGACGGCTGCACAGATGAAGCGATCAGTCATGGTGCTGAACAGCATCGCGGAGTTGCGCCGTGCGAAGGAGACGGCTGACTTCTTCGATAAGTTGGCGCCGAGCGAACAGCCAGATTGGATCAACGATCTGCTGCGGCGCACGGACTTTGTAGGTTCTGAGTCGAACCCCCCTTATGTTTGCGTTCTGGATACAGGCATCAATCAGGGTCACCCGTTGCTTGCGCCGCAGCTGGACAACACCGATATGCACACGGTCGAGCCAGGTTGGGGGTTGGCAGACGACAATGGTCATGGCACCAATATGGCGGGCCTTGCGCTGTTTGGAAATTTGACCGACGTGCTCGCCGACAGCCTACAGATTGAAGTACGGCACCGCCTGGAGTCGGTCAAGCTACTGCGAGACGATAAATCGAATCACGGCGACGCTCGACTTTACGGCCACTTGACCACCGAGGCCGTGGCGCGACCGGAAGTCTCAACGCCGCAGCGAAGTCGTGTGTTCAGCATGGCGGTCACCACTGACGATGGCCGTGATCGAGGTCGTCCGTCTGCTTGGTCAGCTGCGCTTGATCGCTTGGCGTCGGATGCAGCAACCCAGGGCGAAGCGCCGCGCTTGTTTACGTTGTCCGCGGGGAACACCGATCGGGCTGGGTGGGCGCAGTATCCGGACAGCAATGAGACGGCTGGGATTCACGATCCGGGCCAGAGCTGGAACGCGTTAACCGTCGGTGCGCTGACCCACCTTACTCATATTACGGAACCGAATGCGACTGGGTACGTTGCCTTGGCTGGCGATGGTGATCTGAGCCCATTCAGTACCACATCCGCGACGTGGGATTCGAGCTGGCCGTTGAAGCCTGACGTGGTATTCGAGGGCGGCAATATCGCCAAAGACCCACTCGGTACGGCACTTACAGTCGGTAGCCTGCAGCTTCTTACGACCAACGCCCAATTCCAGACACGATTGCTTGACTTTGCGCACGCCACCAGTGCAGCTTCCGCCTTGGCTGCAAAAATGGCAGCAGAGCTGATGGCTGAGTATCCAGGGCTGTGGGCTGAATCAATACGTGGGTTGATCGTGCATTCGGCGGAGTGGACGCCGGCGATGCGGCAGATGTTTCTGGGTACGCTTGGAACGCCTAAGAAACGTGATATAGCTCGACTTGTCCGTCACTGTGGTTTCGGCGAACCTGATCTGGCCCGCGCCGAGTGGAGCGTCAGTAACTCGCTGACGATGGTATGCGAGGATCACCTCCATCCTTTCCAGCAGGTTGGTTCGGTGGAGCCGACCCTCGGGGAGATGAATCTTCATCAGTTGCCATGGCCGTTGGATGAATTGGCGTCTCTCGGGGATGCGCCTGTGAAGATGCGCGTCACCCTTTCCTACTTCGTTGAACCAAACCCTTCGGCGCGCGGCAAGTCACGATATCGCTATGAGTCCTTCGGGCTACGGTTTGACGTGAAGCGACCCACCGAGACCGAGGACGACTTCCGCGCCCGCGTGAATGCTGCAGCGCGCGATGGTGGGCATGGCTCAACATATAGCGCAGGCGACGCGAACTGGCTTCTTGGTACGAACAACCGGCACAAGGGTTCGGTGCACTCGGATATTTGGGAGGGGAGTGCAGCTGACCTTGCCAGCCGGGGCGTAATTGCCGTGTACCCGGCTACGGGTTGGTGGAAAACGCGTCCGAGGCTGGGATGCGCCAACAGGGCAGCCCGTTACTCACTCTTGGTTTCGATTCGTACGCCAGCCACGGACGTTGATCTTTACGCTGCAGTCGCCAACAGGATCGCAACGCAGATACAGATTTCGGTGTAATGGATTTCCGCATCACCGCCACCTTCACCGGCAGGCTCGCGCACCTGACCGGCGATGAGCAGAAAGCGGTCAGGTGACGTGAGGGCGGTCGAGACAGTCAGCGCGGGCCGAACGCCATGCAAACCCAGACGGGTTCTTAGATACCATGAAGATCCATCATGTAGCTACAGATTTGCATGGTATTGTCTCACCATGATCGAACGTTCGACATGGTTGGCCAAACTCCGGACTGCGTTGGCACGCAGCCCGATCGTGGCATTGGTGGGGCCGCGGCAATGTGGCAAGACCACGCTCGCGCGCGAGTTCCTGTCCGAGACTTCGGTCAATTACTTTGATCTCGAAGATCCGTTGAGCCTCGCGCGGCTGGATGAGCCGATGACGGCTTTGGCTCCGCTGTCGGGCCTGGTCGTGATGGACGAGGTGCAGTTTCGGCCCGATCTGTTTCCGGTGCTGCGGGTGCTGGTCGATCGCAAGGGTTATGCAGGAAGGTTTCTGATCCTGGAGAGCGCATCCGGGGATCTGTTGCGACAATCGACGGAGTCGCTCGCCGGGCGCTTGGAGACGCTGACGCTGCGTGGGTTCGGTCTCGGCGAACTCGGCGCGGGCGCATTGGGGAAGCTCTGGCGACGTGGCGGATTTCCGGATTCCTGGCTTGCGCGTACCGAAGCCGACAGCGTGGCGTGGCGCAAGGCGTTCATCCGGACCTTGCTGGAGCGCGACTTTCCGCAATGGGGCGTGCGCACACCTGCCGCGGCGTTGTGGCGATTCTGGACCATGCTTGCGCACTATCACGGACAGGTATGGAACGCCGCCGAGCCGGCGCGCGCACTTGGGGTCAGCGAGTCGACCACGCGGCGCTACCTGGATCTGCTGACCGATGCGTTCATGGTGCGCCAGTTGCTTCCCTGGCACGCGAATCTCAGCAAACGGCAGGTACGCTCGCCGAAGATCTACCTGCGCGACTCCGGCCTGCTGCATCAGTTGCTCGGCATCGCCGACGAACGCGACCTCATGACCCACCCCAAGCTGGGCGCGTCGTGGGAAGGGTTCGTGATCGAAGAAGTCTTGGCCGCGACGCGGCCCGACGAGGCGTATTTCTGGGCCACGCATCAGGGCGCCGAGATCGACCTCGTGCTGCGGCTGAATGGGGCAATGTATGGCGTCGAGTGCAAGCGCACCGATGTGCCACGCCTGACGCCGTCCATGCGCATTGCGCTGGAAGACCTGGGGCTGGCGCGCATTGCGGTCGTTTATCCGGGCGACAAGCGTTTCACGCTAGCTCCGAAGGTGGAAGCCGTGCCGTTGACGGCCGTGGCGAACGGGCCCTTGTTTGGCGAAGCGCCGTGATGAACTTCCGCATCGCCGCCACCTTCACCGACAGCCTCGCCCGCCTGACCGGCGACGAGCAGAAGGCGGTCAAGACCACGGCTTTCGATCTGCAGATGAACCCCGCGAATCCTGGCATGAGCTTCCACAAGCTCGACAAGGCGCGCGACCGGAACTTCTGCTCGGTGCGGGTGAGCCGCGATATCCGCCTGATCGTGCATCGCACGTCGCAGGGTCTGCTGTTGTGCTACGTGGCGCATCACGACGAGGCCTACCGCTGGGCGGAGAGTCGCAAGATCGAGACGCACCCGGCGACCGGTGCGGCGCAAATCGTGGAGGTGCGCGAGCGGATCGAGGAAATCCCCGTCCCGAAATACGTCGAGGTCGAGCAACCTGCACCGGCCAAGCCGCTGTTGTTCGCGGGCGTGGCCGATGGCGACCTGCTTGCGTACGGCGTTCCCGAGGAGTGGCTGCCGGACGTGCGCGCCGCCAACGAAGACACGCTGTTGGATCTCACGGATCACCTCCCGGCCGAAGCCGCGGAGGCGCTGTTGGAACTGGCGACCGGCGGCAGGCCGGTGCCGGCGACCGCGGCAGGGGAAGGCGCGGGCCCGTTTGAGCATCCGGATGCGCAACGCCGCTTCCGCGTGATGAACGATGTGGAGGAGCTGGAGCGCGCACTGGACGCGCCGTGGGACAAGTGGACGATCTTCTTGCATCCGGCCCAGCGCGAATGGGTGGAGAAGAACTACGGCGGACCGGCGCGGGTGTCGGGCTCGGCTGGCACCGGCAAGACCATTGTGGCACTGCATCGTGCCGTCTACCTGGCCCGCACACACCCGGAATCACGCGTACTGCTGGCGACGTTTTCGGCCACCTTGGCCAATGCACTGCGGGTGAAGTTGCGGCGACTGGTCGGCAACGAGCCCAGGCTGATCGAACGCATCGAGGTACAGGCGATGGACGCTGTCGGTGCGCGTTTGTACGAAGCGCAATTCGGCAAGCTGCGGCTGGCTACACGCGAAGAGTTGCAGGCGCTGCTGGATGCCGCTTCGTCCGCCCACGCCGGCCACGGGTTCGGTACGGCGTTCGTGCGTTCGGAATGGGCCGACGTGGTCGACGGCTGGCAACTCGGCTCGTGGGCGGAGTACCGCGACGTGCGTCGTTTGGGGCGCAAGACCCGCTTGTCCGAAGCAAGGCGCGAGGCGCTGTGGACCCTTTACGAGGATGTGCGCACCGCACTGCAGCAGCGCGGTTGGATGACGCCGGCCGGGATGTTTGCGCGCCTGGCCGAAGGGATGGCCAAACGCCGCCACCCCGCTTTCGACTTCGCGGTGGTGGACGAAGCACAGGACATCAGCGTGGCGCAACTGCGGTTTCTCGCTGCGCTGGGAGCGGACTGCCCGAACGCACTGTTCTTTGCCGGTGATCTGGGGCAGCGCATCTTCCAGCAACCCTTCTCGTGGAAATCGCTGGGCGTCGACATCCGCGGACGCTCGCGCACACTGCACATCAACTACCGCACCTCGCACCAGATCCGCACGCAGGCAGACCGGCTGCTTGATCCGGTCGTCGTCGACGTGGACGGCAACGAGGAGGAGCGCCGCGGGACCGTGTCGGTGTTCAATGGCCCTGCCCCGGAAGTCCGGACGTTTCCGACCCCGGAGGCCGAGTCGCAAGCGGTCGCGGCATGGTTGCGCCGACGTGCGGACGAGGGCATGCCGCCGATCGAGATGGGCGTGTTTGTCCGGTCATCCAAGGAGATCGACCGGGCGCTCGATGCCCTGGCGCGATCTGAATTGCCGTGTCAGGTACTCGGCGACGACGTGTCCACGGTGCCGGGGCGGGTATCCGTCAGCACCATGCATCGCGCCAAGGGCCTCGAGTTTCGTGCGGTCGCCGTGATGGCCTGCGATGACGAGGTCGTTCCCTCGCAGGAGCGCCTTGAATCCGTGGGCGACGACGCGGATCTTGAAGAGGTCTACAACACCGAGCGCCATCTCTTGTACGTCGCCTGCACGCGTGCGCGCGACCATTTGCTCGTGACTGCAACCGAGCCGTCCTCGGAGTTTCTGGATGACATGTCGGGCGGGCGCGATGGTTAGGCATGCAAGGAATCTGCAGGCGGTGGCGGTGCAGCGTTGGTCTTCGCCGGGCCCGGGCTTCGCCTCGCGAATCAGCCTGAGCAGCGCGCGGTTGTCGTCCGAGAGCACTTCGGCCAGCGAACGCATCGAGGTGAACCAGATTTTCGGCTCGTCGCGCGCGGGTTTGTGTATGGCTGGCGGGTTCACCGAAAATAGCGGATTGGACGGCACCCAAACCGCAAATTGGACGCTTGTCGAGGTTTCAATTGTCTTTATACAGACCTTGCAATCATCTTTATATGAACCTTACAATCAGCTTGACTTGTACGTTCCAACCATCTTATGACGGAATCCGCGCTGTACCCCCGCCTGGCCGAACCCCAGGTCGTCGAGGCCTTGGCCGATTCGCCGGTGGTGCTGTTGCATGGCCCGCGCCAGTGCGGCAAGACCACGCTGGCGCGCATGCTCGGAGACAAGCGGGAATACGCCTACACCAGTTTCGATGACGACATTTCGCGCAACGCCGCGGAAACCGACCCGGTGGGTTTTGTGGACAGCTTGCCGCAGCACGCCATTCTCGACGAAGTCCAGCGTGTACCGGGCCTGTTCACCACCCTGAAGGCTGTCGTCGACCGCGACCGTCAGCCCGGGCGCTTCCTGCTGACGGGCTCGGCCAACGTGCTGCTGGTGCCGAAACTGGCCGACTCGCTGGCTGGCCGCATAGCCATCCAGCGGCTGCACCCGCTGGCCCAGTGCGAGCTCGCGGGCAAGGCGTCGCGCTTTCTCGACAAGCTGTTCACAGGCGACTTCAAGCATCGCAGCATGCCGCGCCTCAAAGACGACCTCGTCGCACGCGTGATGGCAGGCGGCTATCCGGCAGCGCTTGCGCGCCCCGAGGGGCGCCGCCGCGCCAATTGGTACCGCAACTACGTCGACACCCTGGTCCAGCGCGACGTGCGCGACATGTCGCGCATCAGCGCGCTGGATGTCCTGCCGCGGCTACTCGCCCACGCCGCGGCCCACACCGCGCAACTGTTCAATCTCAGCGAGCTGGCGGCGCCCTTCCAGCCCAGCCGACCTACCATTGGCGATTACGTCACCCTGCTGGAGCGCATTTTTCTGCTCGAACGCCTTCCGCCGTGGTACAGCAATCGCGCCAGCCGCCTGGTCAAGACACCGAAATTGCACCTTGGCGACACCGGCTTGGCCTGCGGATTGCTGGGGGTCGATGCTGGTGCGCTGACTGCTGATCGCAACGTGTTCGGCCATCTGCTGGAAACCTTCGTGTTTCAGGAACTGCGCCGGCAGGCAAGCTGGCACGCGCGCGGCCACGCCTTTTTCCACTTCCGCGACCAGAACATGCAAGAGGTGGACATCGTCATCGAACGCGGCGCGCGCGAGCTGGCCGGCGTCGAAGTGAAAGCGTCGGCTACCGTCAGGGCCTCGGATTTCAGCGGCCTCCGGCGGCTGCGCGATGTAGCCGGCAAGCGATTTGTCGCTGGCGTGGTGCTGTACGACGGTGAAACCTGCGCCAGCTTCGGCGAGGGCCTGTTTGCCGTGCCCATGCGACTACTTTGGGAGCTTCACTGATGGACAGGCCGGCGCGGGTCGACCGGCGCCCATGCGTGCCTGCCGTCAGTACCCGATCACCTCGCCGTCGCGGCGGAATTCGGTGCCGCCCCAGTACGCATGGTCCCTGGCGTGGTACTGGATCGCCTCGTAGCCGCCGAACCCGCCGGCGTAGCCCGGCTTCATGACTTTCACCTTGTAGCCGCGTTTCTCCAACTCGGCCGGGATGTCCGGATCGAAACCCGGCTCGAGCAGCACCGTGCCGCCGCCCGGGGCCTTCGGAAGGCCGGTCGGCGTCGCGTCGCCCATGTGGTCCCAACGGGCGGCATCGCCCGCCTCCTGCACGTTCATCCCGAAGTCGATCATGTTGACCAGTACCTGCATCTGTCCCTGCGGCTGGAAGTACCCACCCATCACGCCGAACGCCATCCACGGCTCGCCGTCCTTCATCACGAAGGCCGGAATGATGGTGTGGAAAGGCCGCTTGCGCGGCGCGTAGGCGTTGGCGGACTTCGGGTTGAGCGAATACAATGCGCCGCGGTCCTGGAACATGAAGCCCAGACCGGGAGCCGCCAGCCCCGAACCCATGCCGGCGTAGTTGGATTCGATCATCGAGACCATCATCCCGTCCGGTCCCGCGGTCTCGAAATCCGTGGTGTCGCCGGTGTTGCCCTCGATGCCATTGATGCGGACGTTGTTGTAGGGCAGCGGATTGCCGGGGGCGATGTTCGGGTTGGCGTGCTTGAGGTCCAGCAGCTCGCGCCGCTGGTCGGCGTAGGGCTGGGACAGCAGACCGTTGATCGGGGCGTTGTAAAAGCGCGGGTCCGCGTACCACTTGGAAAGATCCGCGGCGGCAAGCCGCTGGGCACCGATTTCCGCCATCAACGTATCGATGTTTCCGACACCGGATTTCTTCAGGTCGTACCCCTTGAGGACGTTGAGTTCCTCGAGCGTCGCGAAGCCCTGTCCATTCGGCGGCAATTCATACACGTCGTAGCCGCGATAGTCCACCGACCGCGGCGTGACCCACTCACCGTGGAAGTCGGCAAAGTCGGAATAGCGCAGGTCGCCGCCGATCTGCTTGAAGAAATCCGCCATGGTGTGCGCGATCGCGCCCTTGTAGAACGCGTCGCGCCCGCCCTTGGCGATCGCCTCGAGGGTATGCGCCATGTCGGGGTTGCGGAAGATTTCGCCCTGGCGCGGCGTGTGGCCGTCGATGAGAAAGACCTTTTGTGCGTTCTTGAACGCGTCCGTGTGTTCGTTGATCAACTTGATGTGCTTTTCGAACGCCTCCCAGTTGCCCTTCCAGTACCGCGCCACGACTTGGGTCACCGGAAACCCGACCGTTGCGTAGTGGATCGCGGGCGCGAGGTCTTCGCTCATCGGCAACTTGCCGAACTTTTCGTGCAGCGCGAACCAGGTATCCACGATGCCCGGCACCGTCACGGGCAGGGATCCCAGCAACGGGATCTGATCGGTCGGCTGCATGCCCGCCTTTTCGTAGGCGGCTTTGACCTCGGCTTGCATTTTCTTGAGGTCGCGGCCCTTGGGCGACCAGCCCGAGCCGTTGTAGCCGTACAGCTTGTGGGTCTTCGGATCCCACACGATCACGAAGGCGTCGGCGCCGAGGCCGTTCAACACTGGCTCGGTCAGACACAGCATCGCGCTCGTCGCGATCGCGGCGTCCACCGCGCTGCCACCTTTTTTCAGGATTTCGATTCCAGCGAGCGAGGCCAGTGGTTGTTCGGACGCGATCATCCCTTGCTGCGCGATCACAGGCGAGCGCGAGCCCCACGGTGCACCGGCATAGCGGTCGCCGCGGCTGATGCCGGCGTGTGCGTCGGTCAATCCGGCGGATGCGGCGAGCAGGCCGAACAACGTGGCGAAGGCTGCGCGGTGCAGCAGGACACGTGCGCGTGAAGGGTGGCGTGCGATCGAACGGTGGAAACAAGGCATGGACAGACCCTCCGGATGCAGGCGAGTCGCTTCGGCGGGAGCTGCCGTGTCGGGCTCGAAGGGTCCTTCATAGCACCCGGCTGCGCCGAGCGCCAGTGCGGTTCGGCACCAGATGTGCCGTACGCACATGGCCGCAGCGGTGTTGGTGCGTTGCCGGATGGGCCGGAGCGCCTGCGTGGCGCCCTTGCGCCAAGGCGTCGAATCGGATGTGCTGGAACGTTTATACGACTAGATGCTTAAACGTATAGCGTGATATATGAACGGATGGCAATGACTTCCGGCACTGGCGCGCTGCTCCGTCCGTTCCAACATGGGCGTTGGAGTCCTGAGAGGGGCTGTGGGCGTCCGACGACTGTTGCTCCCTGAATCACGATTCACCGCGCCGTCTGCTGATGGACGCCACGGAAGTGTCAGGAAACGTCCCCTGTTTCGCCTTGACTTGACGGGAGGGTGCAATGAGGCCTGTACGTAGGGATTTGTCCGCCGCGATCGGCAGCGCGCTGGCGTTGGGAACCGTCGCGGTTTTTGGTGTCGCGAGCAGCGCCCACGCCGCGGAGCCCGCTGCGCCGACGCCGCAGTCCGCGCCCGCCGGCCAGAACTCGACCAACCAGAAACAACCGGCAACCCTGCAGGTCATCACGGTCACCGGCTCGCACATCCGCGCGGCGCAACTTGCTACCGCCAACCCGGTGGTTACGATCACCGCACAGCAGCTCCAGCAGACCGGCGAGCTGACGATCGGACAGGCGCTACTGAACCTGCCGTCCGTAACGGGTGCCGTGGTCACCCCCAACATCGACAATCAGGGTGTCAGCGGTGTGCAGGCCGTCGGACTTCGGGGGCTGACGCCAGCACGCACCCTGCTGTTGGTCGATGGACAGCGCGTAATCACCAATGATCTCGGCACCATTCCGCTGGCGGCGGTCGAACGGGTCGAGGTCATGACCACCGGAGCATCGATGGTTTATGGTTCCGATGCAATCGGTGGCGTGGTCAACGTCATCCTGAAAAGCAACTATCAGGGCGCCCAATTCCAAGCCGACTACGGCATCTCCGACCATGGTGACGGGGTGCGCAAGGGCTATTCTTTCACCTTTGGGCAGAGCTCGGACAAGGGCAGCATCATCGCCGGCGTCGACTACAACAAGACCGATGCAATTGCCCAGATAAACCGTAAGTTCTCCAGTCAAACACTGTCGATCACGGGAAGTACGAACAGTCCAATCCATACGGTTCTTGGCGGTTCGAGTTTCAGCCCGCGTAGCGTCACGTTCCTGCCACCGGATCTGAAAGCGCAGTTCGGCGGGTGTCGGTCGGTCTCACTGAACACCAGTGCAGTCGGACAGAGCCAACCGGTCAGCCTGGCGGACTTCCACTGCACCACTCGTCAGGACTTTTACAGCTACTCGGTGTCTCGCCCGTTGACTCAGCCAACCGAGCGCACCAATGCGTTTCTCAACGGAACCTACCATTTGTCGTCGAACGTCGATGCGTTCCTGACGGTGCTCCACAACAAGACCAACAGCAGCTTCACGCTCGGGCCGCCCGTATGGTCAGACTTGACCGGCACGGTGGTCTCCCAATACAGCTACTACAATCCCTTCAAGATCGATTTTTCGCCTACCAGCGGCAATGTTCTGGAATCGCGGTTGACCACCATCGGCAATCGCGTGACGCCCAGCGCAGTTGCCACCGACAACGCCATGTTCGGGCTTCGCGGCTCCCTGACGATTCTGGGGCAGGATTGGCAATGGGACATCGGCTACGACTATGGGCACCAGAGCGACATCACACAGGCCGGCGGACTCCCGATCTTGGCGAAGCTGAACCCCGGCCTGGGGCCGTCCATGCTGGATCCGGCTACCGGCCAGGTAGTGTGCGTCGGCACACCCGGCGACTTGAATACCATCATTTCGGGTTGTACCCCGTGGGACACGTTCAATCTGAATAACCCGGCGTCACTGGCGGTCGTGCAGGCGCCCGGCACCACGGCGACCGGCATGTTCAATACGTTTACCCAACAGCGCGTCAAGTACGCGGATATCACCGGTGGCATTCTCGACCTCCCGGCCGGAACGGCGCAGGTCGCGCTCGGTGCGTCCTACAAAAGTTTGTATCTCCACAGCATCGTGGGCAGCGGCTTGCTGGCGGATTCGTTCGGCCTGTGCCCGCTCAGCAGTCAATGTACCTCGCCAGTGCAGGGCGGATACAGCGTGAAGGAAGCCTACGGCGAATTGTTCGTGCCGTTGCTGAAGGACTTTCCCGGCGTGCACAGCTTGAGCATCGACCTGGGCGACCGTTACTCGAAGTACAGCGATTTCGGCAGCACGTCCAACTGGAAAGTCGGGGTCCAGTACCGACCTATCCAAGACCTGTTGGTGCGGGGAAACGTTTCGAGGGTTTTCAGGGCTCCGACGATCGGTGACATTTTCGCCGGCATTGCTTTCGGCGGTACGACACTGAGCAGTGACCCTTGCGACGGCATCACGTCACCCAACCCCGCGTGTGTCGGCGTGCCAACGGACGGGTCATTTGTCGATGCGCAGGTGGCAACCCATTCCCAGACCAACACACTGGGGTCCGGGTCCGCGTTGGCGGGGTTCCCACTGGGACCGGAAAAAGGCAAGTCGTTCGACTTCGGCGTGGTGTGGTCACCGGAGTTCGTACCAGGCTTTGATGCCACGGTTGATTTTTGGCGCATCTTCCTCGACAACGAGATCACCGGGGTATCCGCCAACACGGTACTGACGGCGTGTTTCAACGGCATCACCAGTTTTTGCCCGCTCATCGATCGTTTTGGTGCCGGTACGCCCAATCCCGGCCAGATCCGGGAAATCCATGCGCCAACAGCCAACCTTGGCCGGATTGACGTAAAAGGCGTCGACCTGAATGTATCGTACCGGCTTCCGCCTTTTTCATTCGGGCAATTCGTGGTTGACTTGCACAGCACGTACATGAGCCAGTACAAGGAGCAGACAGCACCGGGGCTGCCAGGCAACTCGGCATACGACTTGGTCGGCAACCTCAATACGGATCTCGGCGGTGGCATAGGGATATTGATGCCGCGCATCCGGGCCCTTGGGCAATTGAATTGGCAACTTGGGCCGTGGAGTGCCTTCTGGCAGATGCAGTTCATCGATCATTTCGACGTTGGATCGAACGTCGTGGCACGCCACTATTCTGCTGTCCGCGGTTTCAAGGTTCCGTATGTGCTCCATTATGGCTCGTTCGTATACAACAACTTTGCGGTTGGATACGACATACCGAAGGTCAACTCCCGGATCAATTTCGGTGTCAACAACGTGTTCGACAAGCAACCGCCCGTCCTTTATTACAACTTCTACGGGCTTGGCAATGGCGCGGCAGACGGGGCCGACTTCGACGTGGTGGGCCGATACTATTGGGGCCGGATCACGGTCGACTTCTGATTGCCGCCGCAACGCTGCACTCTCGACGGGCTACGCCTCCGCATGGGTGGCCCGTTTTTTTGCTTGTCGGGGACCGGGCGCTGTCGCGGCTGTTGATCGCGGGGATCTCCGCGTTGCGTACAGGAGGTGTGGCATGCGTACACGAAATGCGTTGGCACCGGCCATCGTCGTCCTGCTGGGCCTGTCCGCCGGGCCGGCGATGGCGCAAACCGCCGCGCCGGCCGCATCGAGC
>JBOHYT010000398.1:0-2805 GCA_050738055.1 Rhodanobacteraceae bacterium | reverse complement strand
GCTGGTCGTCGACCCGGGGGAAGCCGCGCCGGTGGTGCGCGCGCTGCAAGACGACGGGCTCGCGCTGACCGCGATCCTGCTGACCCACCACCACGCCGACCATATCGGCGGCACGCCGGAACTGGCGAACCGCTACCCCGGCGCCGTCGTGGTTGGACCGCACGACCCCCGCATCCCCGGCACGCCGAGACGCGTCGGCGACGGCGACGTGGTCGACATCCCATCGCCCGCCGCGCGCTTCGAGGTCATCGAAGTGCACGGCCACACCCGCAGCCACATCGCCTATTTCGGCGAAGGCCTGCTGTTTTGCGGAGACACCCTGTTCAGCCTGGGCTGCGGCCGGCTGTTCGAAGGCACGCCCGCGGAAATGCTGGCCTCGCTGGACCGCCTGTCCGGCCTCCCCGGCGACACAAGGGTGTGTTGCGGCCATGAGTACACCGTCGCCAACGCCGCCTTCGCGCAGACCATCGAACCGGACAATGCCGCCCTCGAAGCCCGCGCCGACGCCGCCCGCTCACTGCGCGCGCGCGGCGAGCCCACTCTTCCCGCGCGCATCGATGAAGAACGCGCCGCCAATCCGTTCCTGCGCGTTGAGGCCATCGCCGACGAGCGGATCCCCTGGCCGCCCGGCGCCAAGGCCGGAGGCGGCAGGGTCGAACGATTCACCGCGCTCAGGCTCGCCAAGGACCACTTCCGAGCATGAGCGCGCGACGCACCGGCATCCGTCTTGGATTGACCCTTGCCGCGTGCGCGCTGCTCGCCGCCTGCGCCATCGAACCTCCCAAACCGCCGCCGAAGCCTGCCACGGTCATCGCGCGGCCGGAGCCACCACCGACGATCGTGGCCAAGTTGCCGAAGGCCGCGGGACCCGACCAGCCGTGGTCCAGCCTGACCGCCAGCTTTGCGATGCGCGACTGCAACGACTCGCCGCTGGTGCGCGCCAAGCTCGCGCTCTACACGCATTCGCCTGTGCATCTCGAGCGGCTGCTGCGGCAATCGCTGCCGCTGATGATGTACGTGCAGAAGCAATTGCAGGCGGCCGGAATCCCGGGCGAATTCGTGATGCTGCCGATGCTGGAAAGCTCGTACGATCCCTCCGAACCCAGCCGCCACGGCGATCCGGCCGGGATGTGGCAACTGATGCCGGCCACCGCCCGCCTGCACGGCATCCGGACCAGCCGTGACTACGACGGCCGGCTCGACCCTGTGGCATCGACGCGCGTCGCGGTGCACATGCTCTCGACCTTCGGCGAGCAATTCGGCGACTGGCGGCTCGCCGATCTGGCCTACAACGCCGGGCCGCAGGCGGTGGTCAACGCGATGCGCAGGCATCCGGAGCTCGGCGACGGCGCGATCCCCGACCTTCCGATCGGCGCGACCAGCCGCAAGCACCTTGCCAAGCTGATGGCGCTTTCCTGCATCCTGCGCGAACCGGAACGCTTCCACGTCAAGCTTCCGAAACCTTCGGAAGCGGATCATCTGGCGGTGGTCGAGGTGCCGACCGGCCTGCGTCTGCAGGAAGTCGCCGAGATGGCGGAAATCCCCGAAAAAAGGCTGCGAACGTTGAACCCGGGTTACCTCGGCGCACGCGTTCCCCCGCACAGCCCGGGCAAGTTGCTGCTCCCGGCGACCGCGGCCGACGCGTTGGCGGCGGCGCTGACGGTCGATGCCTCCGAACCGGTGGCCGAGGTGAGCACTTCGGTACCGGACGGCGGCCAGAACGATGACATTCCGCTGCCGGCCGAACCCTCTCCGCCCCCGGTCGATGCCGGCGATCCGCCGCCCGTGCATGCCGCGCGCCATCGCGTACGTGAGGGGGAAACGTTGTGGTCGATCGCGCACCACTACGAGGTGAGCGTCGGCGAGTTGAAGCGCTGGAACCACCTGCACGGCGACGACATCCGTCCCGGCGAGGAACTGCGCGTGCGCGGATAGCCGGCCGGCACGGCGCCCGTACAATGGGCGTCCCGATTCCCGACACGGAGCACCGCGGACATGGGTTTCCTCGAAGGCAAGCGCGCACTCGTCACCGGCATCCTCAGCAACCGCTCGATCGCCTGGGGCATCGCGCAGGCCTTGCACCGCGAGAGCGCCGAACTTGCCTTCACCTATGTCGATGAAAAGCTCCGCGGCCGGGTCGATGAAGCCGCGACCCAGCTCGGCTCCGACATCGTGCTGCCGTGCGACGTCAGCCGCGACAGCGACATCGAGGGCCTGTTCGAAACTCTCGGCAAGCGCTGGGACGGACTCGACATCCTGATCCACTCGATCGGCTTTGCCCCGCGCGAGGCGCTGGCCGGCGCCTACCTCGACGGCCTGACGCGCCAGAATTTCCAGATCGCCCACGACATTTCCAGCTACAGCCTCGCCGCGCTGGCCAAGGCCGCGCGCCCGCTGATGAAGGGTCGCAACGGCGCGGTCCTCACGCTGACCTACCTCGGTTCGGTACGCGCGCTCGCATCATACAACGTGATGGGACTCGCCAAGGCCAGCCTCGAGGCCAACGTCCGCTATCTCGCCTACAACCTGGGACCCGAAGGGACCCGCGTGAACGCGATCTCGGCCGGCCCCATCAAAACCCTCGCCGCCGCCGGCATCGCCGGGTTCCGCAAGATGCTCGACCACGTCGAACACGTCGCGCCGCTTCGCCGCAGCGTCACCATCGGGGAAGTCGGCAACGCCGCCGCATTCCTGTGCTCTGACCTCGCCTCCGGCATCACCGGCGACGTGGTCTACGTCGATGCCGGGTACAACACACTCGGCATGGCGGGGCTGGAAGCGTAGGGTATCCGGATTCTGGCGTAG
>JBOHYT010000397.1:0-11037 GCA_050738055.1 Rhodanobacteraceae bacterium | reverse complement strand
GACCTCAACCTCGGGCCTGCACTGTTCACCGAGAAGGCGCTGTACGGGGACGTCACCTATCACTTCACGCCACGCTTCGATGTGTTGTTGGGCGCACGTTACACGCACGACTGGACGCAATATACGCAGACCGGCGACGGGTTGCTGGTTGGACCCTCCCACTTCACCACCACCGGAACCGACTCGCCAACGACGTATCTGATCAATCCAAAATTCAAGATCGATGACAACGTCATGCTGTATGGGCGCATCGCGTCCGGGTTTCGTCCCGGCGGCCCGAACGTGGGTGTTCCGCCAGGACTCGGCGCGCCGATCACCTTCGGACCGGACAATCTGGTCAACTACGAAGTGGGCCTCAAGACCACCCTACTTCAGCGCCGGATGACCTTCGACATCGACGCGTTCTACATCGACTGGAGCCACATCCAGCTCACCTCCAACATTGCCGGCATCGGTTTTCTCAGCAATGGCGGCAAGGCCAAGAGCCAGGGTATCGAGGCAGCCTGGACATTGCGTCCGGTCGCAGGCTTGACCCTGACGGCCAATGCTTCGTGGACCGACGCAGTGTTGACCCAGAACACTCCCGCGGGGCTGGTCGGGTTCACCGGCGACCGCCTGCCCTATGTGCCGCGCTGGAACGCCAATGTGGGGGCCGAATACGTCTTCCCGCTTGCCGACGGCTGGTCGGGCTACGCGGGCGGAAACTACGGCTACACGGGCTCCCGAATCACCGACTTCCAGTCGGTCCCGGACGCTCGCTACCACCTTCCCTCTTTCGAGGTGCTGGATTTGCATGCCGGCCTCAACCACGGCGCCTGGACCTTCGGCACCTTCGTGAAGAACGCGACCAACGCCCGCGGCATCATGATCCTTTCCTTTGAAACCACCAATCCCACCGCGAGTCCGTATTCGGCCACCTACATTCTCCCGCGCGAAATCGGAGTTACCGCAAGCGTGGACTTTTGATTCGAAAACCGTGACGACGACCAAGGCGTCGAGCGGGAAATTGCCTGAGCCCAGTCTGAGGAGAAGCTCGATGATCCGCCGCATATCCGTCGTCTGGATGTTGCTGGCTTCCATGCTGGTGGCACCGAACGGGTTCGCGGCAACGGTGCCGGCTGGCTCGGCGGTCCCGGCCGCGGCAGCTTCGACCATCCAACCGGCCATCGCAACGCAGGCAGCCGCACCGGACGCAACGGGTTCGGAAGCCGGAACATTGCCGGCACTCGGCAAACAGGATTTGCGCACATTCTTCGGCACCCTCGTGCCGTACATGCTCAAACGCAACGATATTGCGGGCGGCGTGGTCGCGGTGGTCAAGGACGGAAAACTGATCTTCGCGCAAGGGTACGGCTATGCGAACGTTGCCAAGCGCACGCCGGTCATTGCCGACAAGACTTTATTCCGGATCGGTTCGGTGTCCAAGCTCTTCACATGGACGGCGGTGATGCAACTCGTCGCCGCCGGCAAGATCGATCTCGATGCCAACGTCAACCAGTACCTGGACTTCAAGATTCCGGAGAAGTACGGCAAACCGGTCACGATGCGCGATCTGATGACGATGACGCCCGGCTTTGCGGAGACCATCGACGACCTCATGGCACCATCGTCCAGGCAACTGGTGCCGCTGCGCGAATACCTCGTCAAGCACATGCCGCCACGCATCTTTCCGCCGGGCAAGGTGGTTGCATACTCCAATTACGGCGCAACCCTCGCAGGCTACATCGTGCAGCGCGTATCGCGCGAGCCGTTCGACACCTATGTCGAGCAGCACGTTCTAAAACCGCTGGAGATGTCGCATTCGACCTTTGAGCAGCCCTTGCCGGCGGCCTGGCAAAGCAGCCTTGCGACCGGTTACGTCACCGCAACTGGCAAGACCATCGTGCCGTTCGAGCCAGTGCAAGCGTGGCCTGCGGGTTCCTTCACGTCCACTGCGACCGACATGGCGCACTTCATGATCGCGCAACTGCAGGGCGGCCGGTTCGACGGCGCGTCGGTCCTGCCAGCGGCGATGGTGCAGTTGATGCATTCGCATCACTACAGCTCCGCCCCGGGCATGAATGGCTACGACTTCGGGTTTTATCAGGAGAATCGCAACGGCCTGACCATCGTCGGACACGGCGGCGATACCATCGCGTTTCATTCCGATCTGCACCTGTTGCTGGACAAGGACATTGGCCTGTTCATATCCTTCAACAGCGCCGGCAACGCGCCCAACGGCACCTCCGAAAGCGTGCGCACGTCGTTGTTCCACGCATTTCTCGACCGGTACTTCCCGTACACGCCACCTGCAGAACCCGTCGTTGCGACCGCCAAGCGGGATGCCGCGCGCGTGGCCGGCTGGTATTGGGCCAGCCGCCGCGAGTACGGCGGCATGAAACTGGCGTACCTGCTGACTCAAGTGCACGTCGCCGCACTTGCGAACGGCGACATCACCATCAGCATGTTGAAGGACCCGAGCGGCGCGCTGAAACACTGGCGCGAAATTGGCCCTTTGACCTGGCGCGCGGTCAACGGTCAGTCACGCGTGCGTTTCGTCACCAACCCGGATGGCTCGATCCGGTGGTGGGTCACCGACGATTTCCCCCCGGTGGAACTCTTCCAGCCGGTGCGTGGGTTGCTTGCATTGGGCACGTTCTCGACGTTGACCATGATCGCGATCGGGGTGTTCGTATTGACCCTGCTGATCTGGATAGGCGGTGCCATTGCGCGGCGCCACTTCAGGCAGAAGCTGGAATTCGCACCCTATCAATTCCCGCTGCGACTGGCCGCACGGATCGGCACCATCCTGCAACTGGCCGTAGTGATCGGTTGGGTCGCCCTCCTGAGTTGGTTCTCACAACCGCTGTCGTTGTTCCACACCAACGTCATGGCCAGTTGGATGATACCGCTCTACGCGCTTAGCGTGCTTGGAATCATCGGCGGAATCGCGATCGTTCTGGATGCCGCATGGCGGATTACACGCGGACCGGGTGGCGTATTGGCCCGCGCCAGTGAACTGCTGCTGGGCTTGTGCGCGATTTACGGGATTTGGGCGATCATCGCCTGCGGTCTCGTCAGTTTCAGCATGAACTTCTGAGAAGACGTTGCAGGCCATGCAGCAAGAACGCCACCTTGACGCATCGGCGCCACCCTTGGCTCGCGTCGAAGCATTTGAAGAACCCGACTACCGCCAACAGCTCGACCGGCGGTTGAGCCTGCGGCACCTCGTGGTGTACGGCATGATCGCCATCGTGCCGATCGCTCCGATGGCGGTGTACGGGTTCGTTTCGCGCGAGAGTTACGGCATGGTGCCGCTGGTGTACGCGGTTGGCATCATCGCGATGCTGTTCACTGCGCTGAGCTACAAGCAGATGAGCAGCGCGTTTCCGTTTGCAGGATCGGTGTATTCCTATGTGCAGCGCGGCCTGCATCCCTACGCAGGTTTCATCGCCGGCTGGATGATCCTGGCCGATTACCTGCTTACTCCAGCCTTGATCTACACCTTCAGTGCTTCCTGGTTGCGCGGCGTGCTGCCGGCGGTGCCAACGTGGGCGTGGGTGCTGGTGTTCGCCATCGTCAATACCTCCATCAATGTCCTCGGTATCCGAATCCAGGCAAAAATGCATCTTCTGCTGCTGGCACTGGAATTGATCGCGCTGGCCGTATTTCTCGTGCTTGCGATCGATTTCGTCTTCGTGGCTCGGCATGGCGTAGGGGGCTGGTCGATGGCACCGTTCTGGCAGCCTGCGCACTGGAACGGCGGCTTTATTGCCGCGGCCACCTCCATCGCCGTCTTGAGCTTTCTTGGCTTCGACGCCATCAGCACGCTTGCCGAAGAAACCCGAAACCCGCGAACCACCGTGGGCAATGCGACGGTCCTGGTGTTGCTGCTGCTCGGGGCAATCTTCATCGTGGAGACCTATGTCGCCGCGTTGGCACACCCCAATTACCGCATCTTGGACGCCGAACTCGGCTTCTTCCAGATCGCGCGTGAAATCGGCGGCCAAGGGCTATACGTGGCGCTGATCGTCATCAACGTGGTCGCTGCCGGCATCGCCAATGCGCTGGCAGCGCAAGCGGCCATCTCGCGCATCCTGTTTTCGATGGGTCGCGACCGCGTACTGCCAGGCGCAACGTTCCTGTCACGCGTGCATCCGCGACTTAGGACGCCTGTCAACGCGATCCTGCTCGTGGCAGTGCTCTCGGTCGCGTTGGCGTTACTGATCCCCGGAGAGGCCCTGATCAAGCTGGTGAATTTCGGCGCGCTAACCGCTTTCATGCTGCTCAACATTACGGTTTTCGTGTTCTTCTTCGTGAAGCGCAAGCAACGGGCACACTTTTTCCGTTACGCGGTCTTCCCCGCGCTTGGCCTCGCCATCGTCGCCTTTGTCTGGTCCGGGTTCGACAGGATTACGTTCCTGTTCGGCGGAATGTGGTTGCTGGCCGGACTGATCCTGGGAGCCTTCAAATATCGAAACTCGGTGCCGTTTGAGGTGCAGCCGTGAACGATTCCACCAAGACCGTGACCATGCGCATGGGCGCCAGCAGCGACCGCGCGGTTACAACGCAAGCGGTCGTTGCCGACGTCACCGCCGCAGACCCCAGCGGTTTGCTCGTACCCGCGCCGGCGCAGCCGGATCGGCTTCCGTGCCGGACTCGGCGTATTGAAAAATGCAGGACTGCACCTCTTCAAGAACCTGCCCGAGGGCGGCGCACGGCACGCACGCCTCCAACGCAAGGAGATCCCATGAGCAGCAGGCAACATGGTCATCTGCAATTGCAGGTGGTGATCGAAAAGCGGCCATTGATCGAGCCGTTCCACATCACGGGTTACACATTCACGGAGTTTGATGCACTGATCGTCAGCGTGCGCGAAGGCAGCCATGTCGGCCGGGGCGAAGCGGAAGGGATCTATTACCACGGCGATACGGCGGCCTCGATGTTGCAACAGGTGCAGGCACTCCACGACAGGCTCGAACAAGGCGTCACGCGCGAAAAGCTCCTGGATTGGTTGCCTGCAGGCGGCGCACGCAACGCGATCGACTGTGCGCTTTGGGATCTCGAAGCCAAACAAAGCGGCCAACCGGTGTGGCGATTGGCTGGGTCGAATCCACCGCGTGCGCTGATGACCACCTTCACCGTGGGCGCTGACGAACCGGCGACCATGGCCAACCACGCCCGTGCATTCCGTACCGCTCTCGCTTTGAAGCTCAAGTTGACGGACGATGATCTCAACGCCGAGCGCGTATTTGCCGTACGTGCGGCACGGCCCGATGCGTGGATCATGGTTGATGCCAACCAGGGGTTTACCCGCGAATCGTTCAAGCAATTGTTACCTGCATTGCAGCAGACACGGATCGCACTCATCGAACAGCCATTCCCGGCGGGACGTGAAGACTGGCTCGATGGCTTGAACAGTCCCATCCCACTGGCTGCGGATGAAAGCGTGCAGGATCATCGGGATCTGCAAAACCTGACCGATCGCGTCAGCACCATCAACATCAAGCTGGACAAGTGCGGAGGGCTGACCGAAGCCTTGTCGATGGCGAAACAGGCGACCGTGATGGGGTTTGACCTGATGGTCGGCAATATGTCCGGCTCCTCCTTGGCAATGGCCCCGGCGTTCGTGCTTGGCCAGCAATGCAAAGTTGTCGATCTGGATGGTCCGTTGTACCTGCGCGAAGATTGCACTCCCTCGGTACAGTATGAACATGGCAACATCTGGTGTCCCGATGAGGTGTGGGGAGCGCCGCTGGCGGCCATGACGTAAACCAACCTAGCACGTTGTACGGGCTCATCCCGGTACTGCCAAGACCTGATAATCGAACGTCGATGACCCACGATTTGAAGAGCAAACTGAAGGGCCGTTGGGAGACGTTCACCGAGTCGGAGCAGCGGATTGCAAGCTATTTGTTGCAGAACCTCAGCGGCATCCCCTTCGAGACCGCGGCGTCATTAGGCAAACGCGTTGGCGTCAGCGCCATGACCGTCGGTCGGTTTCTACGCAAGCTCGGGTACGCGGGCGTTACCGAGATGAAGGAGGAGTTGCGTGGCGACACGACGTGGCTGAAGTTGTACCGAAATCCGGTACTTTCCGAAGGAGTCGATGCGGACGCCGAGAATCTCGAGTCGGAGATGCGCGCATTGTCTGCTGCCCACGCACTTGCTCATGGCAAGGAGTGGGAATCGATCGTCCACCTGGTCGCCTGCGCCGACCAGGTATTGGTCGCGAGTTTTCAGTTGGGGCGTTTTCTCGGACTGACCTTCGCAACGCTGCTGCAACAGATCCGGCCGCGCGTCTCGTTCGCGCCCGGGACCGATGGTGCCTACATCGACCTGCTTGTCGACTCCACTGATAAGAGTTGCGTGGTCTTGATCGAACAGCGACGCTATTCCCGACATTTCCGGGTATTGGCCGAGGAAGTCGCGGCGCGTAACGTTCCGCTCGTCATCTTCACCGACACGCAATGCTTCTGGGCACGCCATCTGACACCACATGTGCTGATGTTGCCCGTCGATGACGAGCGCCCATGGCACAGCTTCGGTGGCTTCAGCAGCCTGTACAGCCTGCTGTTGAACGCGGTGATCCGGGAGTGCGGTGACGCCGTGTACACGAGGGTCGAGCAGATCACCGATCTACGGCAACAGCTTGTGGGCTTCGATGGGCCATCGTTGCCGTCGCGTCCCGCTCCTCACCCCGCTTCGGTGGACCGCAAAACTGCTCCTGGCGCCCGCGGCAAACGTAAAGGACGCCCCAAGCGTCTTCGTTGAAATCGATCGGCGCGAACATGGGATGAAGCCACTCTTGGGGCCGCTACTGACCTACCGTCGAAGTTCGACCCCATCTGTGTGAAAGCGCAGCTCGGAGGCCGAAGAGGATGAATTTCGACCAGCTCCATCATGCCGGCGCCGCTATCGCGACGTCTACGAGAATTGCTGCGTTCCACTCCTGGCATCGCGCACTCCGCGCCCGCGCGTGGTCAGTCGTTCGTCGCTCGCGGGTGCGTCGTGGTATTCAGCCTTTCGCATTCGCCGCGGATGTCGCGAAGGCTCTCAAAGACGGCCGAAGCCGCGTACAACAGCAGCCCGACCACGGCGGCTTCGAACGCACCCGCAAACGCTCCTATCACACCCAGGAACGTCCATGACTAATTGCCGAACACCGCAAATACGGCGACGCACACCACCAGAAAATCGATCGCCACGCCCGCAAACGCGAGGTTGCCGGCGATTTTCAGAAGCGTCGGCAGCATCCCGCCATTGGCAGCGCCCGGCTGACGGCTCGTGGGCCCGACGCTATCGGCCCATTGGTTCGGCGTATACACAGTTGGCATCACTCCCTCCTCGATGTTTCGGATCAAACCCGCTTCGACCGATGCCGCATCAGAACGCGCTGCTTTCGGCCTTGGCCTTGGCGCGCTCGCGTGCCGCCTTGTCCGCGGCCGCCTCGGTCTTGAGTTTGGCCCATGCAGCGTTGTCGGTGTAATCAAGAAAGGTTGTTGTATCAGGCCAATCTCGGCCTACTTCGATCATCATTCCGCCCGGAAAGTACCAACGGTAATCTACGGGTCCAAGATTTGGGTCGCCCGAACGATGATCAGGCGGTCCATACTTGCTCGCCACCAACCGCTCGACTTTGGTAACCAGCCCGACGTCCATGAATCCATCGAATTTGTATGAGGCAATGGCGAACTGCTGCGTGCGGTCGTCGGTATAGTTGACGATGAGTTCGGAGGCTCCAGCCAGCACGCCACGAGGGTCGTATTCGTCGGCGATGTAATGGTCATCCACACGAATGGGCTTCAAGCCCCCTCGCAAAATAGCCGCGCGCAGTTCCGTGCGCGTCGCGCCTTTCAGCGGCACGCCGAACAGCTCGAGCTGGATAGTCCGAGTCTCGGGCGCATGCGCGAAAGCCGGGTCGCACCGGTCAACGCCGCGCAAACCAGCCACACAAGCATCGTGGAACGAGACATGGTCTTTGCCTCCGGTGGTTGTTTCACCAAGTGATTCGTATTTCTGCATCCGCCTCGACCGGTTGCGCATCCTCGCTGCCGGCTTGGTACTCGGCGTCGAGGTACCCGCTGATGTGCGCGTTGACCCGGGTGTCTGGGCCTTCGCCAGTCCTGAGCCGGCCTCAATCAGTTGAGCTTGACCTCGTCTCCGCATAGATTCACGATCGAGCTTTTCCATTCCGAGCCCTGTTGTGCGAACGGCGTTGCAGACACGCGTAGGTTCACGACCGCATTCGTGCCGCTCTTGGCCGCATCGATTTGGAAGCCGTGTATCACACCCTGGAACTTGTCGACGTAATTTCCGTTGCCGTCCCACAGGAAGAACCGGCAATCGAACCCTTCCGTCGCAGCAATCGTGTGCCCCGGAACGTTTCCGAGGGTGGTGAGCATCACTTGGTCTGCGCTGACTGGCGCCGCTGGTGTTGCAACGGTTGAAGTCGTCGCAGGCGGCGTGTTCCCCGCGCTCTGCCCGCCCAACTGGGGGCACGCACACAGCAATGCGGCCGCGAGCGCAACCACGCCGACTCCGAATACGCGGCCGCCCAGGTTCATCGCCCGGCAGCCGTGCCTTGCCGAACTCGAAGCGTGCGGGGACGGTCGGACTTTCGTCCGCGAAATACATGGCAGGTGATATCGCATGATCAGTGCCCCCCTTTGCGCGTCTGGGCGGCCCGAACTCGATGGTGATCAACCATCGCATCCAAACCATGTTCGAATTCGCTCCGCCTGATCTGGGCAAGCGCAGTATCGAGACCGCCATCGCGAATCAACGTACCGATGGCTGTGTCGATGCTCTGGCGGATCAAATCATCCCGGTCCACGAGCCCCGCGCCGCCGTAGCTGACAGCCGTGCGGTTCACCAAGGAGAATGCGGATTCCTCCCTATTGGCAACCACCACGGCGGCGAACGCAGCGACGTTGTTCCCGATATTTCTCTCCCACTCGTAGATGACCAGTTCCGCGCCCGCGCTCTTGAGCTTGTCGCTAAGCACGTCGTACCCAGCAACATTGAACCCACGTGCTTCAAGACCCCGGCCACCGCGCCATCCGCGTGGTAATAGACATCGCAAGCAACGGCGCGACAGCATACGAACGCCGCCACGATGAAGATGAAGGTTTTCATGCCGTGCATCCTCCGTTTCCACTCTCCCCGAATCCGTCAGAAAGCGAGCCGCACGCCGGCATCGACCTCGCCGGCGTGGTCACCACCGCTGCCGGCCTGATAGTTCCCGTCGAGGAACCAGCCCCAGCGGGCGTTGACCCGGGTGCTGAACTCGGCGCCCAGGATTCCGGTGTTGCGCGCGAGGTTCTGGCCTTCGACCACGAAGGCCGAATCCGGCACCCCGACGAAACTCGCCTCGATTCCGGGGTTCTCACCGCCGAGCACGCGCCGGTAATCGGCGTAGGCGCCGAACTACGACTGCCCGTCTGACCATTCGAAGGCATCGCAGTAGCGCAGGCCCAGGTCGGCAAAGGTGGCCGTGTGCTCTTGCGAGGGCGCGGCGAGCCCCATGCCGTCGGCGCCGTTCTCAGCGAACGAGGACTGGTCGATGCGCAGTCCCGAAAGCGACACGTACGGGTCCAGTGGCCAATCGTCTCGCCGCCTTCGACGCTGGCGAGTTCCACGTTGTCGGTGTGTGCGCCGGTCACCGGGGTCAGCGTGGTGCCGAGCAGCGGCGGGCGGTTGACCTCATTGCGCACGTGTGCGGGGATCTTGCGGAACGAGGGCGCGCTGTCGCAGACGGACGGTCGAGGCGGCGTGACATCCCACGGGCGCGCAGTGGCCGGATCCGCAAGGACACGCAAGCTACGCTGGCCAGGCCGACGGCGCACGGGCAAAACCCCCACAAAGTGCGACGGTGTCACTCCCTGACCGTCGCCGGCTTATCTTATTTTCCGATATCCAAAATTGCAATATAGGTTGCAAGGCCGCTCCTGCGATTGGCGGCCATGCCGAAAACCATCCACCGTGACGAGTACGAGCGCGTACGCGCGCTGCTGCGCGACCTTCGGATCGAGCAAGGCGTCCGGCAAACGGAACTCGCGGAGCAACTCGGCACCCGCCAGTCGTTCGTCAGCGACGTCGAACGCGGCAGCCGCCGTATCGATATCGTTGAACTGCGCGACTGGTGCCGGGCGCTGCGGACCGACCTCGTCAGCTTCTGCGAAGCCCTGGAGCGCCGGCTGCCGCCGTCCGCTGCGGCACGCAAGCGACCGGCTCCTCGTCAGCTCAAGGCCCGCAAGCCTCGCGTCCGGCACTGATTGGCCGACGCGTTCTCGGTCTTGCGCGTGCCGGGCAACGCCTGCGCATGGTTTCGGCCTTCGGCATCGGACTGGACGCTTGCCGCCTGACCATCCTCACGACCCGCGATTGTCATTTCGCGCGGAAGAAGCGCTGATCACGCCACTCGCGCAAAAAAACGGCTGCGGCGTCCGTCCACGACAAGGGCCCTCACCAGCCGCACAGCGACGAGGTCGCCGGCCAGAGTTCTGAGCGCGCCCACCCGCGGGAGTTGCGAAAAATTCGCCTCGTGGTATCTCGGAGGCAAGCACAGACACGAGGAACCGATCATGCCCAAAATCAAAATGCACTGGAAGTTCTGGCTGGCGTGGTGCGTGCCGGCCGTCGCCATGGTGGCGGTCGCCCAATTCACGCCCGATGCCGTGACCGAGGTCGGCCATCCAGGAACATTCCTTACGGCAACCGCACATCCCGGCGGATGGCTGGTTCCCGACACGACCGTGGTCCAGACGAGCCACGCTACCCTCGTGCTGAAGGGCCTCCTTTCCAGCGAGCGCGGCCAGCCGGTGATCCTGCGCGATACGACCCGGCAAGGCCTCGTGGCATGCACTGGAATCGCCGGCTGCCTGCCGTTGGAGGGCGCGTACGCCGGCCCAATGACCGCCGTGCCCCACGGCTGGGCGCTGCCGTATGGGGTGACCGACACGTTGCATTACGTCGGACACGTATGGCTCTGGGTCGGACTGCCTCTGTGGCTGCTCCTGCAATGGACGCTGTATCGGATGGAAGTCGGAGATGGGG
>JBOHYT010000396.1:0-5985 GCA_050738055.1 Rhodanobacteraceae bacterium | reverse complement strand
TTGGGCAGCAATCCATTGCCGATGGTGGTGCGATCCTTCTGGCCGCCGCAGCCGAGCGTTTCACCAGCCAACGCGAGGCCTCCCACCGAGTTCCCGGAACAGCTCGTGACGGTGTAGAACGCGTTGGCGAACCCGCTGATATCGACCGTGAAGCCCTTGGCGGTGAACGAGGTGGCATTGGCCGCCAACGGGCACGCCGCAGCCGCGCAGAGCGCGAGCACAAGGGAACGCCGCCGCAACCCTGGGGCGCGACGGTGCAAGGTCTTCCGCTTAGCAGATGCTGCACGTTTCATGGGTCTGCCTCCTGAGTTGGGAGCGATGCCGCTTGATCGCGAGTCATCGCTGTGGATTCAGATTCCCGCGCCCTGCGCGCGAATCCGCACTGTTGAATCAAGCAACAAAACCGATGGCGTCCCCGACGCTGTCCGGTCCGCCGTTGCGTCTACGTGCGTCTCCCGTTCGCTTGCCAGCGAGAAAACCCGAATCCCTGAACGGATTCACCCGATGCGATACCCGCGGCCGCCCTCCCTCCGGGCGGCCGTACGTCGCGATCAGAAGAATCCGAGTTTCTTCGGCGAATAGCTGACCAGCATGTTCTTGATCTGCTGGTAGTGATCGAGCATCACCTTGTGCGTCTCGCGGCCGAAGCCCGATTGCTTGTAGCCGCCGAAGGTAGCGCCAGCCGGATAGGCGTGATAGCAGTTGGTCCACACGCGCCCGGCCTGGATGCCTCGGCCCATGCGGTAGCAGCGGTTGACGTCACGGCTCCACACGCCGGAGCCCAGGCCATACAACGTGTCGTTGGCGATTTCCAGCGCCTCGTCGTCGTCCTTGAAGGTGGTGACCGAAACCACTGGCCCGAAAATCTCCTCCTGGAACACGCGCATCTTGTTGTTGCCCCGGAACACCGTCGGCTTGACGTAGTAGCCGTCCTTGAGGTGGCCATCGAGTTTGTTGCGCTCACCGCCGATCAACACCTCGGCACCTTCCTGCTTGCCGATATCGAAATAGGAGAGGATTTTCTCCATCTGCTCGCTCGAGACCTGTGCGCCAATCATCGTCGACGGGTCGAACGGATTGCCTTGCTTGATCGCGTTGACGCGCTTGAGCGCCCGATCCATGAACTTGTCGTAGATCGACTCCTGGATCAGGGCACGGCTGGGGCAGGTGCAGACTTCGCCCTGGTTCAGCGCGAACATCACGAAGCCCTCGATGGCCTTGTCGAAGAAGTCGTCGTCGTGCATGGCCACGTCGTCGAAGAAGACGTTCGGCGACTTGCCGCCCAATTCCACCGTGACCGGAATGATGTTCTGGCTGGCGTACTGCATGATCAGCCGGCCGGTGGTGGTCTCGCCTGTGAACGCGATCTTGGCGATGCGGCTGCTGGATGCCAGCGGCTTGCCCGCTTCCAGACCGAAGCCGTTGACGATATTGAGCACGCCGGCGGGCAACAGGTCGCCGACCAGTTCCGCCCACACCAGAATGCTGACCGGCGTTTGTTCCGCGGGCTTCAGCACCACGCAATTGCCAGCGGCGAGCGCCGGCGCCAGTTTCCATGCGGCCATCAGCAACGGGAAGTTCCAGGGAATGATCTGGCCGACCACCCCCAGCGGCTCGTGGAACTGGTAGGACACCGTGTCGTCGTCGATTTCGTCGATCGAGCCTTCCTGCGCGCGGATGCAACCGGCGAAATAGCGGAAATGGTCGATGGCGAGCGGGATGTCCGCGGCGAGTTCCTCGCGGATTGGCTTGCCGTTGTCCCAGGTATCCGCATGCCCCAACAGTTCCTTGTTCTGCTCCATGCGGTCGGCAATCAGATTGAGGATGTGCGAACGTTCAGCCAAGGGGGTTTTGCCCCACTTGACCTTGGCCGCATGCGCGGCGTCCAGGGCAGCTTCGATGTCATCCTTGTTCGAGCGCGGGATTTCGCAGAACGGATGGCCGGTGACCGGCGTGACGTTTTCGAAGTATCCGCCGCCAACCGGCGGAATCCATTTGCCGCCGATGAAATTGCCGTAGCGTTGCTTGAAGGGAACTTCGACTTTTCCGGCGAGATGCTGCTGTTCCAGTTTGGCCATGATGACGACTCCGTGACGGGTGGCGGGTAACCGGTTGGTGCAGGGAGCGTGCCAGCCGTGATGCAGGTCCCGTTATGCTGCACCGCTTTCAGGTTGAACCGTTCGAGCGCCGCGAATGCCGATCGTCCATGTTGCGTTGCAACATGCCACCCGCACGATTGTCGCTTGCATTCCCTTGCACGATGTGTTTTGTAGTGGAACATGCCTGCGACGGACTGTCGCAAATTGCGACACCGAGGATCCACGTGCCTCCATCCAACGCTCACGAATCGATCAAGCACGCACGCCAGATGTTCTTCGTCGATGGCGCAGAGCCGCGCGGTCTGGTGTCCGGAAGCATCCTGGCTTCATGGCATCGTTGTCGTGAAATGGGGCTCGCGGCAAACGCCTATCACCATGTCACTCCCGTCGAGCAACCTGCATTCAACGAGATTCGCGAACGCCACGAGAAATTGCTCAAGTTGTGCAGGCCGGAGCTCGAAGCGTTGCATGCCGGCGTCAACCGCGCCGACAGTATCGTGATACTGACGGCACCGGACGGCTTCATACTCGATGCGGTGGGCAGCGCGGATTTCCTCGACAAGGCCGCGCGCGTGTCCTTGCGTCCCGGCGTGCCATGGAGCGAATCGGCAACGGGCACCAACGCGATCGGCACGGCAATCGTGGAACGCCGATCCATCGAGGTGCTCGGCGCCGAACACTTTTACGTGCCGCACAAGGTGCTGAGTTGCTCGGCAACGCCGATTTTCGATCCGCGCGGCCAGGTCACCGGCGTGCTGGATCTCTCCGGCGCGGCGTCCGTGCACGACCGGCTGGCATTGGGCATGGTGCAGCTCGCGGTGGAGCAAATCGAGCACCGCTTGCTCGAAAGCGAGTTCGACGGTGTCGATATCGTACGCATCCAGAACGACCCCGACCTGCTCGGCACCACCCACGAAGGCATGCTGGTTTTCGAAGACCACAAGCTGGTGGCGGCCAACCGCCGTGCATTGCGTCTGCTCGGTATCGACTGGAGCGAGCTCGGCAAGCTTCGCCACCATGAATTGTTTGCCTCTGCGTTGCCGAGGCCCGGCGGCACGACCTGCATGCGTTGCCAGGATGGCAGGATCATGCATGCAAGGCGCGACATGGCCAGCCGAACCAGCGTTGTGGTGCAAAACCGCAATACGCGCGTCAAGCCGGTGCGCATGCCCGCTCCCGTGTTCGCCCCGGCGCTCGACACCGAGATCGATCGCGTGGTGCGGCTGCTGGATGCCGACATTCCCCTCGTGCTGCAGGGAGAAACCGGAACCGGCAAGGAAGTGGTGGCACGGGAGCTTCACCGGCGCAGCGCCAGGGCTTCGGCGCCATTCATTGCAATCAATTGCGCGGCACTCCCGGAAAACCTGATCGAGTCGGAGCTGTTCGGTTATCTGCCCGGCGCATTCACCGGCGCCAAACGCGACGGCGCGAAAGGTTTGTTGCGCGAAGCGGATGGGGGCACCCTGCTTCTCGACGAGATCGGCGACATGCCGCTCGGCTTGCAATGCCGCTTGCTGCGGGTGCTGCAGGAGCGGGAAGTCACTCCACTTGGGGGCACCCGGGCCTACGCGATCGACGTCGCGGTGATTGCGGCCACGCATCGTGATCTGGGCCGCGCCGTATCAAGCGGCGAGTTCCGCGCCGACCTTTATTACCGCATTGCGCAATCAGTCCTGTGCCTGCCGGCGCTGCGACAGCAGTCCGACGTTGCGTCGCTGATCCGGGGGCTATGGGAGGCATTGGGTGCCCCACGGGTTCCGATGTATCTGGAGACCGCCCTCGTGGAAGAACTGGCCGCGATGCCATGGCCGGGCAACATTCGACAACTGGTTGGCGTGCTTCGCAGTCTGATCGCTTTGGGCAATACCGGAGCCATCCTCACGCCCTCGGACTTGCCAGGCGATCTGGGGCTGCCTCGACCTGCCGCGATACCGTCAACGGCCGGGTCGTCCGGCGATCTCCACTCGATCGAATTGCAAGTCATCGACGAGGCCATGACAGCCTGCGGCGGCAATGTCGCCGCCGCCGCGCGCAGACTGGGCGTCAGCCGCAGCACCATCTACCGGCGCCTTCGCGAACAGACAACTGGACCGTGACTGGTACTGGATGCGTTGCCGTCGACGCGGGTTATCCGCGGCTGGGCCAGCTCACGCCGCGCCGCGCCTGAACTGTGCCTGCTCGGTCGAGCCGTCCAGTGCCGAGAGTGAGGACGAACCGCCCGCGATCGCCTGATTGACGGCGTCGAAATAGCCGGTGCCGACTTCGCGCTGGTGGCGCGCTGCGGTGTAACCTTCCGTTTCCGCCGCGAATTCGGCTTCCTGCAATTCGACGTAGGCGGCCATCTGCTTGTCCCGGTAGCCGCGCGCCAGCCGGAACATCGAATAGTTGAGCACGTGGAAGCCGGCCAGCGTGATGAACTGGAACTTGTAGCCCATCGCCGCCAGTTCGATCTGGAATTTCGCGATCGTCGCCGCGTCCAGATTCTTCTTCCAGTTGAAGCTTGGCGAGCAGTTGTACGCCAGCAGCTTGTCCGGATACGCACCACGCACGGCTTCGGCGAAACGCCGCGCCTGTCCGAGATCGGGCGTGGAGGTTTCGCACCACACCAGATCCGCATACGGCGCGTAGGCTACGCCGCGTGCGATCGACTGCTCGATGCCGGGCGTCGTCTCGAAGAAACCTTCGACCGTGCGCTCGCCGGTGCAGAACGCGCGATCGCGTTCATCGATGTCGGACGTGAGCAGGCCCGCGCCCATCGCGTCGGTGCGCGCGACGATCAGGGTCGGTACACCGCTGACGTCCGCGGCCAGCCGCGCGGCGACCAGTTTCTGCACGGCTTCCTGGGTTGGCACCAGCACCTTGCCGCCCATGTGGCCGCATTTCTTCGCGCTGGCAAGTTGATCCTCGAAGTGCACGCCGGCAGCGCCCGCCTCGATCATGTGCAGCATCAACTCGTACGCATTGAGCACGCCGCCGAAACCGGCTTCGGCATCCGCCACGATGGGCACCAGCCAATCGATGTGATCCTTGCCTTCGGCATGGTGGATCTGGTCGGCGCGGCGCAGGGTGTTGTTGATCCGGCGCACCACCTCGGGCACCGAATCGGCCGGATACAGTGATTGATCCGGGTACATCGTGCCGGCGGTATTGGCATCGGCCGCAACCTGCCAACCGGACAGATAGATCGCCTGCAGGCCCGCCTTGACCTGTTGCATCGCCTGGTTGCCGGTCAGCGCGCCCAACGCGTTGACGAAAGGCTCGGTGTACAGCGATTTCCACAGGCGCTCGGCGCCGTGCCGCGCCAGCGAATGCTCCACAGGCACGCTACCGCGCAAGCGCACCACGTCATCGGCGGCATACGGGCGCTCGACATCCTTCCAGCGCGGATTGTTCTGCCAGTCCAGTTGCAGTTGTTCGGCGGTGTGCAATGAATATTTCATGGTCGGTTACTCCTTGAACGGGGTGAACGCTCGTGATCAAGCGAGGATGTCGTACGCGGACAACGTCAGAAAGTCCGCCAGCCGCGGTGCATGCGTCTCACCGCTCAACAATTTGGCGGCTTGCTCCGCGCGCGCGGCACCGGGCAGATCGCTGTCGCGCAACGCCTGCGCATGCGCGCCCAGCGCATAATCGAACAGCGCGAAGCTGGGCGGCGCTCCGTCTTCGAATTCCTTCGCGCCGTGTGTGGGATCGGTCTGATGCAGCCATTGCCACAGTTGCGTGCGTGCGATTTCCGCGGTCGCTGCGTCTTCCATCAGGTGATGGATCGGCACGCAGCCCATGCCGTCCAGCCACGCGGCGAGATAACGCAGTGCAACCTCGATGTTGTTGTCGAATCCGGCCCGGGTGACGCCGCCGCGGCACGGCGCCAGCAGACGGTCGCGGG
>JBOHYT010000395.1:0-5337 GCA_050738055.1 Rhodanobacteraceae bacterium | reverse complement strand
GCCGGTGGCGAGCCCGAGTCGGCGCGGCAACTGGCGCGGAATCGATTCCAATGTCGTCGTCATCGCCGCGCAGCGTAGCAGTATCGCCGGGGTTTTCCGTGCGCATTCACGAATCCATAACCGCCGGCTATGCGACCTATCCGTATTTTCATTGGCGCCGTGCGGCCGCCCGTGATTATGCTTGGGGACGCGGAGGCCGTCAGTGCAGGTCCGATTGGGGTGCAATGCCCACCAGGTGTAAGACGTGCCAATGGGGCTGCTTTCGCTGCACAACCGATGATTCCAATACCAGATCGCAGTACGGGGCTTTTCGTCCCATGGGGTGCATTCTATGAAGGGTAAATCTCGGCGCGCATCGCATCGCAACACCGTTTTCCAGCGCAGGGCGCTGGCTCTGGCGATCGGGGGATCGGTCGCCTTGGCTTTCACCGGCGCCGCGCTTGCACAAGCCGTCAATGGCACCATCCACGGCACCGTCCCGGTTGCCCCCAACGAGTCCATTCAGATCACCGGTGGCGCAGGCTTCAACCGCACCATCACCGTCGGCCCGTCCGGCAAATACTCGATCGCCCTTCCCGTCGGCACTTACACGGTTTCCCTGTTGCAGGATGGCAGAGTCGTCCAGAGCCGCAGCGGAGTGAGTCCAGTAGCGGCTGGCGCGGTGGCGGTCGATTTTTCGAGCACTACGAGCACGAAGGCCGTCCTGACCCTCAACGCGATCAACGTCACCGCAAACGCGATTCCCGCGATCGACGTGAGCACCACCAACCAGGTCACCACGATCACGGCAAAGCAGTTGCAGGTATTGCCGTTGCAGCGCGACGCCGCGGACATCGCCATGCTGGCACCGGGCGTCGGCATGGGTTCGCCGCAACTGGTCTCGGGCCCGGTCGGCAATCCGATCAACGTGTTCGGCGGCGCTTCGACAGCCGAGAACGCGTATTACATCGACGGCATGAACGTCACCGATGCGCTGGACGCGCAGGGCGGCCTCGAACTGCCCTACGGCGCGATCGAGCAGCAACAGACATACATCTCGGGATACGGCGCCAAGTACGGCCGCTCCATCGGCGGTGTGATCAACCAGATCGGCAAGAGCGGATCCAACCAGTGGCACTTCGGGGCGCGTGCACTGTGGCAACCGGCGGGCTGGAAGAGCGATACCCGCAACTACTACTGGGCCAATCCGCTGTGGACACAGTCGGGCCAGACCCCGGGCAACCTGTACCTGTACAACAAGGGCAACCATTCGCAGGAAACGATCTACGACGCTTACGTCAGCGGCCCGATCGTCAAGGACAAATTGTTCTTCTTCCTGGCCGCCGAGCAGGACAACGTGAGCGGCACCACGATCGGGTCGGTCGTGAGTCCGTTCGCGTACAACTACCATACGCACAAACCCAAGTTCTACGCCAAACTGAACTGGAACATCAACGAGAGCAACTTCCTGACCCTGACCGGCTTGCAGAGTTCGTACAAGAACTGGCAGTCGCAGTACAACTACGACTACAGCACGTTTCAGCCCGGCACGTTCTCCGCACTCAACCAGACGGGCAAGACCACCGCGAGGATGTGGGTGGCGAACTACACCTCCTATCTCACCGACAATCTCACATTAAACGCGATGCTCGGCAAGACGCGAGTCGAGTATTACACCCAGCAGCCGGCGTTCCCTGGATTCGATCCTTCCCTTCCTTTCATAGGCAGCGCCTCGCTGCAAAACCCGGCGTTCCTCCCGCCCGGCAGCAATGGCATCGTCAATGCGCAAACCAGCGAGAACCAGAACATACCCTCGCACCAAGTCAACGTGATGAGCTATCGCTTGAGCCTCGACTACAAGTGGCGCAACCACGATTTCCAGATCGGCATCGACAACATCAACTCTTGGGATCATGATGACGGCTTCGACATGACCGGACCCGGTTACGCTTGGGTTTATGGGCAAAGCTCGCCCGGCCAGCCGCTTTTCATCTCCCCGGGCGGCCCCAGTGTCCCGCCCTATGTTCCCCCGGCGTGCAATTCGCCGACCCCTGTTTGTTACTACGTGGCGCAGCAGATCGACGTCCAGTCGGCATCGGTCAAGGTCTACCAACGGGCCCAATACGTCGAGGACAATTGGCAGATCACCCCGGATTTCCTGTTGAACCTCGGACTGCGCAACGACCAGTTCACCAACTTCGATGGTTCCGGCGTGCCGTACATCCGGTTGACCAAGCCTCAATGGGCGCCGCGCATCGGCTTCAGCTGGAACGTGCACGGCGATTCCACCCTGAAGGTGTTCGGCAACGCCGGCCGCTATTACCTGGCATTGCCGTTGACTACCGCGACGTCCATCGCCGCACCCGTGACGGCAACCAATCTCTACGGGACCTACACCGGAATCGACCCCGCAACCGGCGCACCGATCGGCTTCACTCCCCTGCCGCAGAACCCGTCGACAGGCGTGTCGATCGACAACGAGTATGGCCAACCCAAGGACCCGAGGGTATCGACGGCCCAGAACGTCAAGGCCGAATTTTCTGACAACTTCGTGCTGGGGATGCAGCAGCAATTCCAGATGTTGGGGACCAAGTGGGTATTCGGCGCCACCGGCACGTACCAGAAGATGAGCCGGATCATCGACGACGTCGACTGGGAACAGGGGGAGTGTGCCGCGGGGTTCGCGCAAGGCTACACCTGGATGACGCCGGCCACCTGTGACCAATGGGCCCAAAGCCTGGTCTTGATGAATCCGGGCGTGACCAACAACATCCTGATGAAGGCGCCCGACGGCAGCCTCGTTCCGGTGACCTTCACGGCCGCGGATCAGCAGTTTCCGAGAGGGGCGACTCGCAAGTACTACTCTCTGGCCCTGTCCTTGACGCACGAGTGGGACGGCAAGTGGTTCGCCAAGTTCGATTACGTGTGGTCCCAGACCATCGGCAACACGGAAGGGCCGGTCAGCACCTATTCCCAGCAGAGCGGATCGTACGAATCGATCACCACGGCATGGGATTTCCCCGAAAGGATGCAGTACTCGTACGGTTTCCTGCCCAACGACCGTAGGAACCAGTTCAAGATCTTCGGCGCGTATGCGATCGATCCGCAATGGACGGTCGGCGCCAACCTGTATCTTGCATCGGGCACGCCACGTCTATGCCGCGGTGGCTACGGGCCCGACCAACTCGCGCTGCACGGATCGCATACGTACTACTGGTGCGGCGGCGTACCGGTGCCGCCGGGTTCGCTGGGCCGCATGCCATGGACCCGGCGCGTCGACCTCAGTGTCGACTACAAACCGGCGTGGGCGGACCACAAGCTCGACTTCAACCTCGCGGTGTTCAACGTATTCAACAGCCAGCCGCCGATATTCATCAACGACTTTTTCTTGACCACCCAAAACCCCAACCCCGAGTACGGGATCATCGAGAATTCCGAGCCGCCGCGCTCGGTGCGATTCTCCATGTCCTACGACTTCTGAATACCCGCGAACCCTCTCCAGCGCCGGGTTCGTGCCCGGTGTTTTTTTTGCAGCCCGTGCGCAAGTCGTGTAGCTTGACGGCACGCTGCACAAGGCCAGTACCCGCATGACGCCCACGACCTTCCCCCAGCCGCTGCACGACAGCGCCGGGCGGCGACTCTCGCCTGTCGCGGGCCGTTTGCTGGCCAGGGCACGCAACGAATGGGAGCGCAGGGAACTCGATGCCGCGGAGCGGTCGCTGACCAGCGTGCTGGCGTTGGCACCCGATGATCCGGAAGCGATCCGTATGCTCGGGATGGTGGTGCAGCGCAAGGGCGACCACGCACGGGCCGTCGGATGTTTCCGGCGGGTCCTCTCCGTTTGGCCCGGAGACTCCGACCTGCGCACCGTGCTCGGAATCGGGCTGTACGAACGGGGTGAGTTCGAGGAAGCCATCGGACACCTGGAGCGTGCCTGTGAACTCGCGCCGGATTCCGCATCCGCGTGGTTCAATCTCGGTGAAGCACTCGAGCGCCAGGCCCACACCGAGCGGGCGATCGCGGCGCTGCGACGCGCGCTGGAACTGGATCCCGCGCATCTCTCGGCGCGGTTGTCGCTTGCCCGCGCGCAGGCGACCCACGGCCAGGTCGATGCGGCGGTCGCCGGGTTTCGCGAAGTGCTGCGACGCGATCCCGGCAATGCGGAGGGCTGGTTCGGGCTTTCGAACCTCAACATGGTTCGTTTCGACTCCGCGGATGCGGCGTTCCTCGCACGCGCTTTTGTGCGCCGGGATCTCTCGCCGCGTGACCGCGAGTTGTTGGGTTTCAGCCTCGCAAAGGCGCTCGAAAGCCGCGGGGACTACGCGCAGGCGTTCGATGTGTTCGGGCAGGCGAACGCATCGCGGCGAGAACGCGTGGAGTGGGACGCCGCGGCGGAGCACGCGCGTGTCGATGCGATCCTGCGCGCGTTTTCCGGCGGCATGCCGGCGCCGGTCGATGCCGGCCTCGGCCGCGACGTCATCCTGATCGTCAGCATTCCGCGTTCGGGCTCGACCCTCGTCGAACAGATCCTGGCCTCGCACCGGGATGTCGAAGGAGCCAACGAGATCAAGGACATGAAGCAGGTGATCGAAGCCGAAGACCAGCGCCGGAATTGGGAGTTTCCGCAATGGGTGCCGGACGCGACCGCGCAGGATTGGCAGCGCCTCGGCAATCAGTACCTCGCGCGCACCGCGCGCTGGCGCAAACGCAAGCCCCGGTTCACCGACAAGAGCCTCGTGACCTGGCAACTGGTGGGCGCCGCGTTGGCGATGTTGCCGGCTGCGCGGGTCGTGATCGTCCGACGCGATCCGGTGGAGACCTGCCTCGGCTGCTACCGGCAGTGTTTCAGCGAAGCGAGCGGCTTTGCCTGCACCCTCGACGAGACCGCCAACTACTGCATCGACTTCCTGCGCCTGTCGCGATTTTGGCTGGACAGGTACCCGACCCGCGTATTCGACCTCCAGTACGAAACGTTGGTGGCCAAACCGGAAGCCGAAATCCGCCGCCTGCTGGACTTCTGCGAGCTGCCTTTCGACCCGGCCTGTCTCGAGTTCCACAAGACGCGGCGCACCGTGCAGAGCCTGCCGAGCGCCGCCCAGGTACGGCAACCGTTACGTCGCGATACGGCGCGCGCCGCCTTGTACTGTGGCAAGCTCGATGCCCTGCGCCAGCGCCTGCGGGATGCCGGCGTGCTGGCGGATTGAGCCAACTGTGCGCTCGGGCGGCTCCAAGCCCGCGCATCGGTTTTGGGATCAGGGCGTCGGCGCTTGCGGCGACGCGGGACGGCCATCCGCCAACCCGGCGACGCCCCGCGTTTCCCGGGCACCGTGCAACCGCACCGCGTACCGGGAAATGTCC
>JBOHYT010000394.1:0-7330 GCA_050738055.1 Rhodanobacteraceae bacterium | reverse complement strand
GGAATCGGCGCAGCCGCTTCCGCCAAGGGCGAATCCGGCGGAAACCGCTTCGCGGGTTCCGCCTACGGCTCTCCATGGTAGCTACCGAAGCACGGAATCGTTATTTGTCGGCGCTGGCGCCGGCCGCACCGCCGAGTTCCTTGTAGAGCTTTTCGGCGGCCGGCTTGCCCTCGAAATCGGCGCCGGATTTCTGCAGTGCCGCCAAGGTGTTTCGCGCGGCGGCGTGGTCACCGGTGCGCGCCTGCGCGACCGCCAGGTGGTACTGGATGGCGGGTACCTTGGGAGCGGCCTTGGCCGCCTGCTCGAGGATCGGCAACGCGGCCTTCGGCCGGTTGTTCGCGATCAGCGCCCATGCGTAGGTATCGGCGACGCCCGGAGAATCCTTGGCCAGCTTGTAGGCGCGTTCGGCCAACCCCAGTGCCTTGGGATTGTGCTGCCCCGTGTAGATCCACGCGAGGTTGTTGAGCGCATCGATGTTCGAGGGATACTTCTTCAGGATCCGCTCGTACTCGCGGGCGGCTTGCGCGTTCTGCGAGTGCCCCATGTAGTACTGGGCGAGCAACAGCCGCACGGCGCCATCGTCGGAATGCTTGGCGAGCCAGTCTTGCAGCACGGCTTGCGGATCTTTCGCGCCGCCCGCGCTCAGCGCCTCGAAGCTCTTGACCACCAGGGGTCGATCGTAGTCGACCTTCAGCCCCTGCTGGTAGGTCTTGGCGGCCTCGCCATAGGACTTGTTGGACATGTACAGGTCGCCTTCCAGCGTGTAGCCCGCCGCCTTGGTGGCCGGCTGCTTCTGCAGGGATTGCGCCAGCGCGATCGCACCCGGCAGGTCGTGGTCCTGCAACTTCAGGAACGCCCGCAGTGCGACCGCCGTCGTCTGGGTCGGGTCGGCCTTGATCACTTCGTCGAGATTCCTGGTCGCGTCCTTGGTGTTCTTGCCCAACAGTTGCGCGCGCGCCAGGTTGGTGCGGTACAGCGCCACTTTCGGCGCCAGGTTCACGGCCTGCTGCAACGGTTGCAGCGCTGCTTTGTGGTGGCCGGCGTTGAGCTCGGCGGCGCCGAGCGCATTGAGCGCTGCCGCATTGTTCGGGTCGGCATCCACCAGTTGCTTGGCGGTGGCCACGGCTTCATCGAATTGGCCGGTTTCGCTGTACAGCACCACCAGGCCGACGTACGCGGTGGGTGATTTCGGAGCGGCATGGATCGCCTGCTTGAACCACTTGACTGCGCCCGTCTTGTCGCCCTTGCGCATCGCCAGCCGACCGAGTTCGGTCATTGCCGCGGCGTTTTCGGGATCCTGCTTGAGTACCGTCTGGTAGCGCGTCGCAGCGGCGTCGTAATGGCCTTCCATTGAGTCCAGGCTGCCGAGGCTCAACAGCGCGGCGAGGTTCTTCGGATCGAGCTTGTACGCTTCCGAATACTGGGCGCGCGCCTCCTTGCGCTTGCCGGTCGCGACCAGCGTGGTGCCGTACAGCAGGTGCGCGGCACTGTCTTTCGGATTCTTGTTCGCGTAGTCGGCGGCAAGCTTGATCGCCTGGTCGGGCTGCTTCTCGCGCAGATAGCTCATCACCAGCATGCTGTTGCGCTGCGCCGCGGTGGAGGCGTTGCCGGCCGGCATCGCCTGCAACAGCTTGATGGCCTCGGCGTCATTGCCGCTGGCGAGCGCCTTGCCGGCCTGCGCGAACGGGCCCTGGGGCGCCTTCGCCGCCGCGGGTTCGGCAGCTTGTTTGCCGGGCATCCCCGCTCCCTCGGCGGCAGCCTTTTGCAGTACGGCGAGCAGCTCGGCGTCGGACGGCGTGCCTTGCACGAGCGGTCGCAGCATGTCGAGCGCCTGGTGCGAGCGTCCTTCGCGGTAGTACGTCAGCGCCAGCAACTTGCGCGTCGCGACGTTCTTCGGGTCCATGCCCATCACGTTGCTCAGGTACATCTGCGCCTGGCCGTAGTTGCCCTGCGCATAGGTGACCGCGCCCATCAGCATTTGCGCTTGCGGGTTGTCGGGCGACACCTTGAGCACCTGCTGCAGTTCGGTCACCGCATCATCCAGATGGCCCTGCTTGTAGAGCACCACGGCCTTCAGATAGTGCGCGTACGGCTGCTGCGGCGACATCTTTTCGAGCGTCTGGATGGTGGCGAGCGCCTTCTCGTACTGGTTCTGTTGTGCCTGCGCGTTGGCAAGCCGCGCCAGCGCGTAGATGTGCTCCTGCGGCAGCCAATCGGGGTGTTTCAGATCCAGCGCCTTCTGGTAGGCCGACTCGGCCGCGGCGAAGTCGTGGCTGTCGAACGCAAGATCGCCTTTCGCAATCCACGCTTGCGGGTTGTCGGGATCCGCGGACAGCGCCTGTTGCACATAGCTGCCTGCGGAAGCAGGGTTGTCGGATTCCGCCGCCAATTCGGCGAGGCCGACCAACGCGCGCGGTTCCTTCGGCTCGAGTTTCAGCGCCGACTCGTACGCCTGCCGCGCCTGGGCGGGCTGCTTGAGCCCGCGATACGCGTTGCCGCGCAGTACGGCCACCCGCGCCTCGACCTTCGGGTCGCTGGACTTCTCCGAGGACAAGGCTTTCAGCGCATCGTCGTATTGATGCATCACCAGCATTGCCCGACCCATCGGCACCGCCAGGCGTTCCGCCGGCACACCGTTCTTCTTGGCGTTGTCAAAGTCCCCGAGCGCATCCTTCGGGTCGCCCATCATCAGCGAGGCCCGCCCGAGCAGCAGCCATGCGTCGCCGTTCTTGTTGTCGCGCTGCAGGACCTTCTTGGCCTCGATGTAGGCGGCGCGGTACTTGCCCTCGGCCTGGTATTTGTCGCCGTTGGCGAGGCTGCCGCGTCCGCTGGCGAGTCCGCAGCCGCCCAGCACCAGCATGGCGCAAAGCAGCGTCAGGCCGTTGCGGACCGTCCGGGTATTCAATTTGATCGAGCGCATGCTTTTCACCCCTTGTTCAACCGTGTGTTGCAGAAAGGTCTGCCTTCCTGAAGAATTTTCCTGTTTATCCCTGTCCTTCAGCCAGCCAATGGGCAACGGTAGGAGCGGCGGGAGCCGCGACCGTTTGCTCAGCGACTTGGCATTCCTGCCGCACCGATCGGGCCTTCCGGCCCTCCTACAATGGATTACGGTGGGAGCGTAGCTGAGGCACAGGGATAATCAATTCGCGTTAACAGACCCTAGTCCGACGGCCTTTTCAAGCCGTGCTTGTCCATGAGGTCGTAGAGCGTCGGCCGGCTCACGCCCAGCAAGCTTGCCACCTTCGAGAGATTGCTGCCGGCTTCGGTCATTGCCCGGTGGATCGCGCGCTTTTCCGCGTCGATCCGCACCTGGCGCAGATCCATAGCGTCGCCACCGGCCGCACCCAAGTGCAACTGGTCGTGCCCGATCTGCTTGCCATCCGACATGATGACCGCGCTGTTGACCACGTTTTCCAGCTCGCGCACGTTACCGCGCCACGGGTAGGTATCGATCATCTTCAGCGCCTTGGCGGTGAACCCGCGGACCGTGCGTCCATGCTGGCTGGCGGCCTGCTCGAGGAAATACCGCGCAAGCAGCACCGCGTCGCCGGGTCGCTCGCGCAGCGGCGGCAGCCGGATGCCGACCTCGCTGACGCGATAGAACAGATCCTGGCGAAAGCGTCCTTCACGTATGCGCTCGGGCAGGTCCTGGTGGGTCGCACAGACGATGCGCACGTCCACTGGAATCAGTTCGCGCCCGCCGATGCGTTCGACCACGCGCTCCTCGAGGAAGCGCAACAGCTTGGCCTGCAACGGAAACGGCATGTCGCCGATCTCGTCCAGCAGCAGGGTGCCGTTGACGGCCATCTCGATCTTGCCCTTGGTCTGCTTGTGCGCGCCGGTGTAGGCGCCCTTCTCGTGGCCGAACAGTTCGGCTTCCAGCAGGGATTCGGGAATCGCCGCGCAGTTGATCGCGACGAACGGCCCATCGCGGCGCGCGCTCAGGCGGTGGATGGCGCGCGCGAACAACTCCTTGCCGGTGCCCGTCTCGCCGAGCAGCAACACGGTCGCATTCGAGGGGCTGACCTTCTCGACCAGCCGGCAGGCGTCCTGCATGGCCTGGCTGCTGCCGATGATGCCATCCAGCGCCGCGTACGTTTCGCTGCGGAGCTTGCGGTTCTCGGCCTCCAGCTCGTGGACCCGGAACGCGCGGTCCACGATCAGCCGCAGCACTTCCAGGTCGAGCGGCTTGGAGCAGAAGTCGTAGGCGCCGGCGCCGATGGCCTTCACGGCGTTGTCGCGGTCGCCGTTGCCGGTCACGACGATGATCTTGGTGTGCGGGGCCTGATCGAGGATTTCGGCGATCGTGGCGAAACCTTCGGTGGTTCCTGCCGGGTCCGGCGGCAGCCCGAGATCCTGCAACACCACGGCCGGCTGGTGAGTACGCAGCGCGGCGAGCGCGCCGGCGCGCTCGCCCGCCATGACCGCTTCGTAATCCTCGAAGCTCCAGCGCAACTGACTCTGCAAGCCGACATCGTCCTCGACGATCAGCAGGCTGCGCTGCTTCGCGCTGCTCATGACGCTGCCCTCATCGTAGCGTTCTCGGCCGTACTGCCCGTGGCTTCGGCCAGCGGCAATTCGATGGTGAACACGGTGCCCTCTCCCGGTGTGCTGTCCACGTGCAGCGTGCCGCCCAGCGAATGCACGTATTCGCGGGCCTGATATGCGCCGATGCCCATGCCCTTGCTTGCCTTGGTGGTGAAGAACGGCTTGAACAGCCGATTGCGGATGAAATCCTCGTCCATGCCCGGGCCATCGTCCTCGATTGCGACCGCGGCATGTCCGGATGCACGCGCGAGCTTGAGCGTAACATGCCCGTGCGCCTGCGCCGCGTCCTGCGCGTTGCGGATCACGTGTCCGAGCACGGTCGCGAGTTGCTCGGCATCCGCCTGCACCCACAGCTCCTCGGCGGGCGGCTCGAATTCCGGCAGCGGTGGTTGCGTGCGGCACTCGGCGATCGCCTTGTCGACCACCGCCGCGAGCGGTACGCGCCCGCGCCGCGCCGGCGACGCGTCGCCGCGCAACTGTTCGAGCAGCCGCCCGATCCGTTGCACCGAATTGCCCACCGTGATCAGCATGTCGTCGACGAACGCCGGGTTGCGCTTGTGGCGTTCGGCGTTCTGCAGCAGCAAAGACTGCTGGGCCGCGAGGTTCTTGAGGTCATGCATCAGGAACGCGGTGAGCCGGTTGAAACCTTCGAACTGGCGCGCCTCGGCAAGTCGGCGTGCATCGGCCGCCTGCGCGAGGATGCCGGCGACCTGGCTGCCGGCGGCGCGCAGCAAGTCGATGTCTTCCCAGTCCAGCGGGCGCCGCGCGCGCGCTTGCGCCAGCACCACGAAGCCGACCAGCCGGTCGTCCAGCACCAGCGGCACCATCAGCCACGCGCGCGGCAGAACCGACAGTTCGACCGGTGCGCGCGGCGCTTCGCCGGCGCGCGGCGCGGCATCGGTCAGTTCGTAGATCCAGCGGCGCTTGCGCATGAATTCGAGCGCCGGCAACGCGGCCGGGAATTTCAGGACGTCCGCGAGCGACATGTTCCAGTTTGCTTCGGGTACGAATTCCCCGGCCTCGTCGTGCATGAACAGCGCGCCGGCGGGACTGTCCATGGTCTGCGCGATCGCGCGCACGGCCCGCTGCGGGAGTTCGGCGCCACCGGCGGCCAGTGCCGCCGTCAGCCGCAGCCATTCCTCGCGGTAGTCGTGACGGAGGCTGAAGAAGTTCTTGTGCAGGAACACCCGCAGGCGCGAACGTGCCCGTCCGGAGGACACGAGCAGCAATGCGATCAGGACGGCGAAACAGATCAGCGTGATTTCCGCCACGCGGCCCCAGTCGCCGCCGTACAGGCGCACGTAGTAGCCGCCGATCGCTGTGGCGATGATGTAGAACGCGACCACCAGCAGGCTGGTCGAATAGAACACCGCGCGCCGCGAGACCCCGACGTCCAGCGACCACTTCGGATTGCGCGCCGCCGCCACCACCAGCAGCGGCACCAGCAACGCGTCGATGAATCCGCGCGCAGCCCACGCGCTGGGGTTGAACCGCCGGTAGAGCACCGCGTAGGAATACAGGAAGATGTCGTAGGCGAACATCGCACCCAGCGCGATCACCAGGAATTTGAGCGCCCAGCGCTGGTCCGGCTGCAGGTTGCGGTAGATCTGTTCGAGGAACACGATGCCGAGCAGCGCGAGCACCAGCACGCCGACCAGCGGCACGCCGACCACGAACGGCATCGCCGGCGCCCGCGGCAGCTCCGTCACCGGCCACAGGCAATACAGTGCCAGCAGGATCCAAAGCGCATGCGCAGCTCCGCGCAGGTCACGCAGCAGTCGCGCCCTCGGCCACGCCCCGAACAGCGCACCCAGGAAAACCAGCAGCGCGCCGTAGCGCAGCACCTCGGCCAGCAATACCCAGTTGACCGCGAGGGTGCGTTGCCAATCGGCCCAGGCCAGCGCCAGGCCCCACAGCGCGGTGACCAGTGTCGCCACGATCAGCAACGCGCCGGTGCGCTGGCCGCGCCAGCCGACGCTGAGCAGCACCGTTCCGACGAGGAACGCGGCGGCGGCGGTCAGGTAGCTGGCGAGGATGATTTCGGACATGGTGAGCCAGTATGCGCCGAGATCTTCCTTCTCCCTTCGGGAGAAGGGGCGCAACGCGCCGCTGTTGCTTTTTGCGCGCAGCGCCGGATGAGGGTTCGGATTCGAGATGAATTTGCCGAGAGCGAAAAGTGCTGCGCTCCCAACTCACCCCCGGTGGGCGCCTTGGTAGCGCTGCGCCCCCGTCGCTGCGCGCCGCCTGTTCCAGAGGCGGAGGGAATTTCATGGCCGAAGCGTTGGCATTTCATCAGTGCCGATCCTGCGTTCCCGCCTTGCCGGATTCAGGCGCTATCCAGCGCATGCCGGCGCGGTGCTCCGGGGCCTGTTGCATCTACGGCTGCATCTTTGGTGCCATGGGTCGATTCGGCCCGCAGGCGACGTCGGATATCGGCGGCGACCCTGGCCGCGGTGTGCCCGTCCCAGAGATCGGGTTTGCGCCCGTGCGGACCCGTGCCGGCGAGGATCGCATCGACCGCCGCGACCACTTCGGCAACGCCCACCAGCCGGTTGGTGCCTTCGGTGATCGTAATCGGCCGTTCGGTGGTGGTGCGCAGCGTCAGGCACGGAATGCCGAGGTAGGTCGTCTCTTCCTGGATGCCGCCGGAGTCGGTGACGGCGAGTCGTGCGCCACACACGAGGTTCATGAAGTCCACGTAGCCGAGCGGGTCGACGACTTGCACGCCGGGTGCGTCACGCAGCTCCGTCCACAGGCCGAAGGCTTCCAGGTTCTTGCGGGT
>JBOHYT010000393.1:0-1804 GCA_050738055.1 Rhodanobacteraceae bacterium | reverse complement strand
AGCCACCACCGTACCCGCCGGCGTCGAATACACCCCGGTCGTGGACGTCATGAGCGACATCCAGGTCGTCAAACAGGAAAACTACACCCTCAACGCCGTCGTCACCCCCAAATCCTCCACCTTTCGCGCCCGCCTGGTCTTCGACCAGACCCAGGGCCAGAACTTCCAGTTCGTCGATTTTGTCGGCGAACCCACCCGCCGCCGGCTGGAATACGGCATCTCCGAAGGCGGCGTCGAACGCCCGGTCGCCTACTCCAAAGATCTCCCCGTGCCGATGAACGCCGCCGCCGGAACCACCGTCCTCGCGCCGGTCGCGGTTTCCGTCCGCCGCCGCGGCTTCCTCACCGCCGTCCTGCTCGACGGCAACGTCACCCTCGTCAGCCTCGCGCCCGCCGCGCCGCCGGTCAACAACGCCTACGACGCCAAACAGATGGGCTTCACCGCCGGCTACCGCGTGCTCCAGGGCGACGCCCTCATCGACCGCCTCGACCTCTCCGAACAGGAACCCATCCTGTTCAACGACGGCTTCATGCGCACCGAAACCGAGTCCGACAGTTGGCAGATGGTCCGCGGCATCGACAACAACTTCCGCGTCGAATCGCTGCGCAATCCGCTTCTGTCCGCCAACGCCTTCGTCCAGTTGGGCTACGGTCACCACGCCATGCTGCTCACCGGCCGCCCCCAGTGGGACAACTACGACTACAGCGTCAGCCTGCGCGGTCCCTGGAACAGCTCCATGGGCATGGTCATTGCCGCCATCGAACCGGGTGAAACCAACGGCGAAGGCATCCACTTCCAGACCGATCAGAAAACCGGCGTCAAATTCGATCCCGACGCCCGCTACCTGGTCTTCGAGTGGCAGTCCGACGACCGTCGCCCCGTCGGCGATCCCACACTGACCCCCGAAACCAAAAATCTGCCCCGCCGCGACGGCAACATGCTGCTCGAATGGATCTCCGGCGACCCCGCCCATCCCACCGTCGAAGTCATCGCCCAGCACCCCTCCGGATTCCTGCCCAACCAGTGGTACCGCATTCGCGCCGAAGTCGGCTACGGCCAGGTCGATCTGTACATCGACAACAACAAGTACCTGTCCGTGCGCGATCCGCGCATCGCCGGCGGCCGCATCGGCCTGTTCTGCGACGTGCCCACCCCGCCGCCCAATCTCTACGGAGCCACCCACGATTTCTCCGTCAACAACCTCCACGATCTGCTCGAACACTACGGCGCCTGGGACGATGTCGCCGTCAAAAGCCGCACCGCCGTCGGCGCCGACTATAGCGGCGTGAACAACCTCTGGATCGGCCCCGGCCCCGCCCATCCGGCCACGCCGCTGATCCTCGCCGAAGGCACCGTGGTCGCCGCGCCCGGCGATCGCCCCGCGCCCACCGAACCGCCCGCCGCGCCCGCCGGTCTGCGCCTCACCCAGGGCCACCAGGTCGTCTGGGGCTCGCCGGAATGGTCCAAGCAGGTCGTCGATGCCACCCTCGACCTCACCGCCGCCGGCCGCGCCGGCCTGTTCTACAACTACGTCTCTCCCGCCGACTTCGAAGCCGTCGTCATCGACAAAACCGCCGGCCGCGCCATTCTCGGTCGCATGCAGGCCGGTGCCTGGACCGAACTTGACAGCCATCCCATCGCCGTGACCGGCGTCGAACAGATCGAAATCCATCCGCAGGATCGCTACCTCACAGTCTCCATTGCACCCCCTCCGCCCGCCACCCCTGAAGCCTCCGCCGCCACCCCCGCCACCTCCGCCACGCCCGCCACCTCCGCCACCCCCGCCACCCCCGCCACCCCCGCC
>JBOHYT010000392.1:0-9161 GCA_050738055.1 Rhodanobacteraceae bacterium | reverse complement strand
CGATCGATGCGCCGGCACTGGCAGACTCGCCGATCTTCGTGCTCGGTTTCCCGCGATCGGGTACTACCATGCTCGAGCAGATGTTGGATGCCCATCCCAGCATGGCATCAATGGACGAACAGCCGTTCGTGCAACGCGTGATCGAGCGGATGCAATCGATGAGACTGCAATACCCCGAACAGCTTGGCGTGCTGAACGATGCGCAATGCGCAGTGCTGCGCGATACCTACTGGAACGCTGTGGCGCAGGTGGTGCAATTGCGGCCGGGCCAGCGGCTGGTGGACAAGAACCCGCTGACCATGTTGCGGCTGCCGCTGCTGGTGCGTCTGTTTCCGGATGCGAAGATCGTCTTCGTCATCCGCCATCCTTGCGATGTCGTGTTCAGCAATTATCTGCAGCATTTCAATGCGCCCGCGTACGTCGCCTTGTGCTCGACGCTGCCGCGGCTGGCCAGCGGGTATGCAAGCGCCATGCGATTCTGGAACCAGCACGTCGAACTGTTGAAGCCGCAGGTATTCGAATGGCGTTACGAGGACGTCGTCCGCGATTTCGATGCGCACGTGGAGCGGCTCGGCACTTTTCTGCACCTGGAAGACACCGCGCCGCTGCGCCAGTTCAGCGAGCACGCGAAGCGCAAGGCTTACATCGGTACGCCCAGCTACGCCCAGGTCGTGCAACCGGTCTACGCGAGCTCGATCGGGCGATGGCGGCGTTACCGCGATTATTTCGAACCGGTCCTGCCGTTGCTGGAACCCGCCATGCGGCACTGGGGCTATGACGTCTGAGCCCTTCAAGCAATCCATTCCGGCCTCCGCCGATCTGCGCGATTACGTGCGCTGGTATGACGATGCCTTGTCGTCTTCGTTCTGTGCTCGAATGATCGCGTCGTTCCGGCAGGCGACGGCGCACCATGTCAAGCGTGAGCGCGGCTGGCGCGCCGGGCTGGAGGCAAGCGCATGGACCGAACTCGATATTACGCCGTTGGCAGATCCGGCGTTGAAGGATTTTTTCTACCAGAAGGCGGACGAGTACCTTACGCGCTACAACGCGGACGTGCGGCTGGCAATACCGATTCCTGCATCCACGTTGCTTGCTCCACTGCGGATCAAGCGTTATCTGCCTGGTGCCGAGGAAGCATTTCAGTTGCACTTCGACTCGATCGGCGAGGTGGCCAATCGTTATCTCGTCTATCTGTGGTATCTCAACGACGTCGACCTTGGCGGTGAAACCGAGTTCAGCGGCCTCGATATCAAGGTGCGTCCGCGCACGGGGCGGCTGCTGATGTTCCCCCCGTACTGGATGTATCAACACGCCGGGTGTCCGCCCGCTTCGGGCGAGAAATTCATTCTGTCGACCTACTTGCTGTTTCCGTCCGAGCGTCACTGATTGACGCTGTGCAGCGACTGATCCCTCTGGAATTCGAGCAACTCGGGCAGGTAAGGTGCGTAATTGTTCCAGCGCCCGGCCGAGCTTGCGTAAACGCGTTGGCGTGCCTGCCACAGGCTGCCGGTGCTGATGCTCGTTGAAGCCGTGGCCGGCGTCGCGCGCAAATCGAGCGGGGGCAATTCCAGCCATGCCGCCAATTCGGCAATGGTGGCTTCGGGCGCGGCGACAAGTTGTTCGTAGCGGACCGGGCGCATCGAGCCGGCGTGCGTATCGCGCCAACGCGTCATCAACCGCGCACAGTCGTGCATGACGAGCGCGATGTCGGAGAAATCGTAGGCATAGCCTTGCACGTCCTCCACGAACGACTGCATCCACAGCGACAGGGCGTTGTCACGTTCGTTGCGCCGGCAATGAATGATCCTGGCGTTGGGGAACAGCCCGAAGATCAGGTCGACGTAGCGAAAATTGAGTGGCTGCTTGTCGATAAACCATCGTGCGTCGTCCGCATCATCCTGTCGCAATTGCGCGGCGTAAGTCGCGGCGGCACGTTGCAATGCGGTGTGCTTCGAGTCGCCGGTCAAGTCCGGTTGCTGCGCCAGCCTGGCCAGCCACGGCGACTCGCCGCGGTTGCACACCCGTGGACGACGCGCCAGAAGTTCGGCAACCAGCGTGGTGCCGGAACGCGGCACGCCGACGATGAAGACCGGGACGAAACCAGCCAGCGACTCTAGCCGTTGACGGATCGGTCTGACGGCCAGTTGTGCTTCGACCGCGCGCCGCCAGTGCTTGCGAGACCAGGTCGTCAGCGTGTGCGCGAGCGCATTGGCGTGGCGTGAATACTCCGCCGCCCCGGCGTAATCGCCGATATCGTCGTGAGCCTTGGCCAGCGCGAACAGCAGGTTTGAGCGCGCCTTGCCGCTGAGATCCTGGCGTTGCAGGCAGTCACGGAAGCGCGCGAAGTCCGGGTGCTCCGCGTCGCGGTAGCGTTGCATCAGAGCCAGCCCCGTTGGCACATGCCATTCGCAGGCTTGCGAAGCATGCTGAAGGGCATAGAGGTAATGGTCTCTTGCGCGCTCGAACTCGCCGAGCTGGATTTCCAGCATCCCCGCGTAGGCATGCAAGCGCGGGTCATCCGGATCGGTGACGATCGCATGCTCGGCGATCGCAGCGGCGTCGCGTTTGCGATTGCAATCGTCGAGCAGTTCGATCGCCTGGATGGCGAGTTCCGCATTATGGCGTGCATGTTCGAAACAGGCGCGCATGACTGCGGCGGCGGCGCTGCTGCGACACTGGTCGATGAGCGTGCGCGCCAGCGTAAATGCCGACCCGGGATCGTCGGGACGTTCCGCGAGCAATTCCGACAGCAGGGATTCGGCCGCGGCCGCACGTCGGGTATGGTTGTAAATGCCGGCCAGGATACGACGCAACTCGAAGGATCGCGGATATTCTTGCAGTGCAACCGAGACGACCGATTCTGCGCTGGTGTGATCACCGCGCAGCATCAGCGCGCGCACTTGCTCCAACCATTGCTGCTCGGTTTGGCCAATCGGTTCAGACAAGGGCACGGCCGCATTTGTCAAAGGGTGGCAGACCCAACGCCGAGCGCAGCGGGTCGAGCAGCGCACCGTAACGCTGCGCACGCGCGGTGCCGGCTTGCAACGGCTGGCGCACTTGCATCGCGCTGGGCGTGCGCACGTCGCGCTTGCTCTCGTGCGGATGCAGGCAGCCCTCCTCGAACGGCAAGCCGCAAAATGTCAGCAATGCACGTATGCTTGCTTCCGGTTCGTCGATCAAACGCTCATAGACATGTTCGTGTACATGCGAAGGATGCAACGCACGCCAGTGTCTCACGCTGCGGTCGAAGTCGCCCCAGTACGCCGCGAGGTCGTTGAACGTGCGTGCGTATTCGTTGTTGTCGAGGTGCTGGCGATAGCAAGAAAAGCAGGTCTCCAGCGGATCACGGCGGCAGCAGATGATTTTCGCGGCCGGCAGCATCGCCCTGATTGCGCCGATGTAGTACCAGTTGGCCGGCAGCTTGTCGGTGAACATCGGACGACGGACGCACCAATGTGCCGTACGTTGCAGATAGCGCTCACCGAGGCGCTGCCAGCCTTCCGGCTGCATTTCCTTCACCCAGGTCGGATACGGCTTGTCGCGACGATGCGATTCTTCCGTAAGCACCATCGGAAGATCAGGCAGTTCGCCGGGGCCTTCGACCATCGAATGCGATGCGAGAATCTGCTCGACCAAGGTGGAACCGGAGCGAGGCAGGCTGGTGATGAAGATGACACCGCGGCCAAGTTCTGCTTTGGGTGAAGGCGCAGGCGGTGGCGTGAAGGCATCGAGTATCATGGATATGCCGTCACTGAACGCCTGCGCACTCCATGCTCTTCGACAGCGCGCCAAGGCGTGCGCCTGCGCAAGCGTGGCCATCGATTCAGCGTAGCGGCCTTCGTCTTCGAGCGCCTTCGCGAGCGCAAGGCCCATGGCGATCATGTCGTTGTCATGCGCGCGATCGTCACGCATGGCACGCCGGATATTCTCGATATCACTCGAAGCGAAACGAATGGTCTTGAGATCGGCCAGTCCCCACCAAGCCATCCCGGTCCAAGGCTGGTCGGCGATGACCCGGCGATATTCCATCGCGGCTTCGTCGATGCGGTTTTCCGCGCGCAGCATGTCTCCGAGCAGCGCGCGCGCCGGCATGTACTGTGGATCGAGCGCCACCGAGCGCTGCAGCACCTCCGTTGCTTCGGCATGACGCATGCAACGCGTCAGTATGACGCCGAGATTGAACCATGCGATCGCGAGATCCGGCTGAAGTTGGCAGGCGTGGCGTAACGCGTCGATCGCCGTATCGAATTCACCCGCTTGACCAAGGATCGCGCCGAGCGTGTTGTAGTACAGAGGATCCTGCGGGCGCCCTGAAATGGCGCGTTTCATCGCAATGATGGCGCCAGTATAGTCGCCGCGCAGATTCTGGATGCCCGCATATAACCGCAGGACTTCGGGGTGGTCGGGATGGGAAGCCAGCAACGGCGCGAGCCTTTCTGCTGCCAATTCGGGACCGCCCGTCTCGATCGCCTGCGCGGTTGCCATCACCTGTTGCGCGGCCGCCATGGTCAGTCCCTGCAAGCGCGGCACCGCCATCACGGCTCTCCTGTGACATTCATGTGAAAGATTGTGTCATGTCAACACGAAACGCACGTTGTTCGCCTACACACCGTGTTCGCGGCCGGCCCATTCGCTCGGAAGGACAGTCACGCTGTGTGAGGATGAGGCAGGCACCATTTATTGGACAAGACTGGATGAAGCGTGGCTTGCGTGACAACCAGCTTGACTGTCGCCGGCGGCGCAGGCCCTGTTGCCGGCGCCCGGTCAGAACGGTCAGAACAGCAAATAAGTGGAAATCATGTATTTGTCGTTGGATCGTGGCGGCAGTCCCGCGTGCTGGAACAACCAGTAGGGGGGAAACATCAGCAGGCGACCCTGCCGCGCTTCGATGCGCAGCCCCAGATCGCAAAACTCGGTTTCGCCACCCTCGATGACATCGTTGAGGTACCACAGGAACACCATATAGCGGTTCGAGCAATAGTCGAGCGCATCGAAATGGGGTTGAAACCGGTCGCCTGCATCGGCGGAATAGCGCTTGATGCGCAAATTCTCCAAGCGGTTGCGTGGTGGGACCGGAAGCGTCAGTGACACTCGCTCGTTATACGCGGCGAGATGGCGAATGGCCTGTTCGCGAAAAAACCCCTCGAACGAAGCGTCGGCTACCTTTGTCACATTGAGCTCCGTCCACGCACTGTCCTCAAGGTGCTTCATGACGCCGCGGCCGTTGCGGGCATGAAAGCGCGAAAGACCGTCGAACGAGTCGATCATGCGCTGGCAGAAATCGGGCTCCAGGGCATTGTCGAAGCACTGCACGTAATGGGTGAGGTCGCGAACGACGGGAAGGCTTGGGTTTGGCGTCGCCATATCGCCGTGCTCAGGCAAGGTCTCGCAGGCGTGCATCGAAGTCCACGACCGCAGCAGTCAATGCGGTCAGGGCATCCCGCTCCAACGGCGAAATGTTCGGATTCCAGACGTCGAGAATCAGTGCGCGCGCTTGCGCGTCGCCGACCGCGGCATATTCGAATTCGAAACTGGGGTCGAACGCAAGTGACTCGGCCGCCCTCATCTGTCGGGTCTCTCCGCCAACCATGACTTGCAGAGGCGAACTTCCGGAGAAGGCGACGACGATGGTGCAGAAAGCATTGGTTCGTCCGCGGCGCGGCGTAGTGCGAACTCCAGGGTGCAACACGAGGATCGCTGCGTCAGGACCGTATTTGGGAATATGTACCAATGGCGCCAGATCGATCGTCTCCGACAGCCGCGGGGCGCGGTTGCGGATCCTGTCGTCGAATGCGCCACGTCGATATAACGGCACCTGCTGCTCGCTGGCTGGGGCAATAACGGCATTCTGCCCGCCCTTCATTGCTTCCAGGCTAAAAAGCGGAGGGCTTGCGGTTTCCGCAGCGGGGGTGGTGCAAGCAAGCGCCTCGTCACCCAGGGTTGCTGCGCGAACCGACCAGCCGGGCAACCAGTCGAATGACGCGGTGTCGAGGAAACACTTTGCGCCCAAGTCAGGGATATAGAGGAACGTTGGCTGTTGACGCGGATCCGCGGGCGGCTCGGTCCGGTCGCGCAGGTAAGCCGCCAATGCCGCGTCGACACGGCCGAGACGCGCGGCATTGATGCCGCGACGGAAGGGCTCCAGCGCGCCATGGAATAGATTTCGTCGACCCGTGGTCACATATTGCATGGCATGTTGCACGAGTTGACGCAGACCCGGTTCCGTGGTCGAGTCGTTCAACCATTGCCCCGCTGCCTGCGCATCGAGAATGGCGCGAAAATAATGCGGCAGTGCCATTTCCGGCCGGTCATCCAGTTCGAACACATTGGCAAGCAGCAGACGTGCCGTGGAGTTGTGACCTTGGCTCAATTCCGTGGCGCGCTCGAACACGGAACGCGCTTCATCCATGCGCTGTGCGCTTCGATAGGCAACTCCCAGCTCCAGCAAAACCCCGACATCGTTGCGATCGGCTTTCGCGGCGCGACTGAGCAAAGCCACGGCTTCGCCCGGATTGCCACGTGACAACGCGGCGTTGGCGAGAAACCGAAGTGCCTCGACTTGATCCGGCTGCGTGGCTGCCACCTGACGGTAAACTTGCTCCGCATCGGCAAGGTTGCCTTGACGGACATGCGTGCGGGCGATTTCCAGTTCGCTGTTGGTGGTGGATTCGAACGTGAATGATGGGTCGGATGTCATGGCGCGTATGAGATTTCGCGGTGCGTAGCAAGTGCGATTCTAACAGGTGATTCTGACGCGCCTTCCGGTGCGGTGCACACTCCTCAAGTACGTGTTTATCCAGCTTGATGCGCTCAGTAAAGCGGCTGGGGTGCGGTGTCTCGGGTGGCGCAAGCCTCATACGGAGCAGAGTCCTGACCTTCAGGCCAAGGGCCGTTTGTTGTTAGACTTGTGCTGTAGGCCATTTTTGTGCTGGGGCGCGCGTGAATACAAGCGAAACCAACAAGACGTTGTGGGGGTCCTTTTCGGCCCAGGACGTCCAAGCGCATTCCCTCGAGCTGCGGCCCGACGTCGTCGCCATGTCGCGTGGAGAGATGTATCTCGCGTCATGCAGCAACATTCTCCGCTACGGCCACGGGTTTGTTGAGTCCACGAACCTCTCCGAGCCGAAGGACGCTTCGGGGAACTGGATTCCGTTGTTTACGTACCCATGCGTGGAGTACCTCCAGCAATTCGATCTGAGGCGGAAACGCGTGTTCGAATGGGGCTCGGGTGCCTCGACGCTGTTCTGGATGCATTGTGCAAGTTCCGTGATCAGCGTCGAGAACAACGCACAATGGTTTGAAGCCATGTCTTCGATGAAGAACGACAAGGTGCGGCTGATACTGGACGAAACGGATCGATTCCCGTTTCGAATCCGCGACGAACCGGAAACGTTCGACCTTATCGTCATTGACTCGCACGGCTATCGCTACGATTGCGCAGCCGAGGCAACCGGCAAGCTCGCGCCGGGCGGGATGATCATTCTGGACAATTCGGACTGGCATCCTGCGACGGCCGGCGTGCTGAAGAAATCAGGGTTGATCCAGGTGGACTTTTCAGGCTTCAAGGTCACCGAAAGCCATACGTCGACCACATCGGTATTCCTGCATCGCGATTTTGATTTTCCGACCTTGCAGGTGAGGCAACCTGCGTACTGCGTCGGCGCCAAGCCGATCGTGTCGGGTTGGGACAAACCCTACGCAGAGCGACCGCAGGCTGGCGCGTGACGTGGTCGTTGGGCCCGGTCGTGCGCCGTCGCGGTTGCATGTGGGTCGTTGCCGTGCCGGGTCGGGCGGGAAGATCTGCGGGTGCCGCGGCGGGTCGCCACGGACGCCCGATAGTCTCCCAAAAGAGCTGCGCGGGGGACGATTGATCAGATTTCCCCGAAACGCCGCCGCCTCAACGCTCTGCCTGCGCTTGGTACGAAAGCCTTTCCGCACGTGCAAGCGTTGCGCTCATGCGTGCAAGTTGAGGCAGAATTTCCTTTTCCCGCTTGCGCCATTTCTCGTTGTCGGGCACCGATACCGTATGGCTTGCCAGTGGCAACTCGCGATCGATTGCTTGGTCCCAGTTGAGGTCGACAGCGCTGCACAGCTTTCCGATTTCGGCGTTCGGATTATCCATGAATCGGTCGTAGCGGATTGCGGTCCAGCGGCCGGGCGGAAGGGCGGCGAGATCATCCAGCAGTGTGTCGGTAATCACCTGCCACTGTACCGCCACGATTTCCGCCAGCGACTTGCCGATCAACTTCTGCCAGCCGGGAACCAATGTCATGGACCACGGCAAGCCGGTCCAACCGGGCAGCTGCGGATAGCTCACAAACCCTCCGGATTCCCACGCTTCCATCATGCTCGCCAGCACCTGCCGCGGGTCGCGATACAGATAGATGAACAACGCATCCGGAAATACCCGCGCGAAAAATGGGATGCGCAGGGCGTTTTTGGGCGTCTTTTCGACGAGGCGAATGCGCCCCGGGACCTTCTGCCCGTCCCGATTGAATGCCCGCTGCCGGTACCTCTGACGTAGAGCGGCGATGATTGCGGGACTGGCAGCGATTGCTTCGAGTCGGTTTGACTCATACCCGCGGGCGGCGGCTCCCAACATGCCGAACGCGGTGTTTCCCTCGATGATGCCGTGGCTCTCGCCACCGATCGTGCAAGCGTTGCGGCTTTGGGCCAGTGTTTCAAATAGCAGTGATGATCCCGATCGTGGCGGTGAAACGATGAAAACCGGACGATCGAAATCGTCATCGCGGCGTGCAGGCGCCCGTGTGTCGCGCGTGACTGCCACCGCCACTGGCGTGTCGAGCGTGCCACCGTGCGAGTGGCCAGCGGCTTGGCCGATGAGGCCTGCGAACGCGGATGTGAGCTGTGCACGGTTGCGCAGCGAAATGTCTGCACCCAGCCGACGCAGGCGCGCGAGGAAGTCCGCAAGCAGTGTCCGGAATTCAGGCAAGCCGTGCGGATCGGTGCCATAGCGAAACCAGAGCGACCGCCATTCCATCACGAATTCGTTTGCATGGAATCGGATCAATGGCAGCATCGGTTGTTCGTCGCATTCGGCCAACAAGAACCCGACGTGATCGCGCAGTTCCCAGTAGCTCATTGGCGAAGTCAGGTTCACCGCTTCGAACAAGAGGTCGCGCATCGGGTCGGCCGCGCTC
>JBOHYT010000391.1:0-7694 GCA_050738055.1 Rhodanobacteraceae bacterium | reverse complement strand
GGTTGTTAACTGGTTAACGGCTCCCCGAGTTCGCAAATGCCTATGAAGCCTATTCAACTCGCGCGAGTGGGGTTCGGAATATTTCGACCTGCCAGAGAAATCAGGGAATCAAATTCCGAACCCATGTCGGAGGTCCGATTTGAAATCGCGAACAGGTCCAATTCACTTTTTGCGACCGCGTTGAGTTTTTTTCTGCACGCCCGATTTGCCTTGGGACTTGCGCCCAACCGTCGGGCGCAGTGGCTTGGGGTGCTTTTTCTTCATCTGGGAAGGCTTGCGATTTTTGGGCTGGGCATTGCCGGAGGCCAATTCGGGGACGGCTGGTCCCGTGGTCACTTTAGAGATAATTTTCGGCGATGTGGCCGTTGGTTCACCGGCCACCCCGCGCTGTTTTCGGCCTGCGTTTAGAGGTTTGGAATTGGCGACCTTGGCATCCGTCGCCGCAGGCGCCACATCGATGCCGAAGACTTCGCCGAGGTCCGATTCCTTGATGGTCGCCGTTTTCGATGGCTTGCCCTTGGCGACCAACGCTTCCGCAGAGGCGGTACCCACCAGTTCGGTGTGATCGACGCCGCGCAGGAGGAAAAGCATCTCCGGTTGCTTGTCCAGCCGGGAGCCGATCCCGTACAACACGGCCGCGATGTGCTTGCACATCGAAGCCCAATCCGGGCAGGAGCAGTCGAAATCAATTTCCTTGACCAGCGGAAACAGTCCCTGTTCGGGATTGGTCACGATGCCCATGACCTCGCTGGACAACCGGCCCTGCAGCAGTTCCAGCATCGAGCCGACCTTGCCGCCGCAGGATTCCCGAATGCATTGCCATTTGGCTTCTGGCAGCGCCTTGATCGAAACTGTGACGTCATAGATTTCGGAACCGCTGACCTTGGCCGACACCTTACCCTTGCCGACTTCCAAATGGCAGACCGAACCGTTTCGCACGTAGGTGCGCCCGCGCGGCAGGCGGTTTTCAAAGTCGCTGAACTTCTCGAGGTGGTCGCACCAGGATTTGCCCCAGAATGAATTAGCAATGGTGCGGCCGTCGATTTCGACCGGCTGAATATTGGCGCCCTTTTTGCGCAGCCGGTTCATTTCCAACAAGGCTTCGGCGCGCCGCTGGCCTACCGGGACGTATGGTTTGTATGAAAATCCCCACGCCATCGACTAATCCTCCCCGACTGTGTTCAAATCCAGCCGCACCAGTTCCAGCAGTTCCTTGTCGCCCATTTCGGTGATCAGCTTGGGTACACCTTCCTGCAGAAGTTCTCCGGCAAGGGCTGTTTTGTCCTGGATCATTGCGTCGATCTTCTCCTCAATCGTACCCTGACAGATGAACTTGTGCACGACGACGTTTTTCTTCTGGCCGATGCGGAAGGCGCGGTCTGTGGCCTGGTTTTCCACCGCCGGGTTCCACCAGCGGTCGAAGTGAATGACATGCGATGCGGCCGTCAGGTTCAGGCCGGTGCCGCCGGCCTTCAAGGACAACACGAAAAATGGTGGACCATCCTCCCGCTGAAAATTTTCCACCAGTTTCTTACGCTTGCCAACGGCGACGGAACCGTCCAGTATCAGGCCCTCGCGTTGAAACACGGTCTGCAGATACACCGCCAGTGGCTGGGTCATTTCCCGGAACTGGGTGAAGACCAGCACCTTTTCCTGGCGCTGCGCGATTTCCTCGCAGAGATCCTGCAGCCGCCGGAATTTGCCGCTGTCCGCAGGGGCATAATCGCCTGATCCCAGCCAATTCGCCGGATGGTTGCAGATTTGCTTGAACCGCAGAATGAACGCCAGCACAATGCCGCGACGAGCGATACCGTCCTGGCCCTCCAAGGAGCGCGCCAGTTCACGGACAGACTGTTCGTACAGCGCCGCCTGTTTTTTCGACAGATTGCAGTACGCAGGCACTTCGGTCTTGTCCGGCAGATCGGCGATGATTGACTTGTCGGTTTTCATGCGGCGCAGGATGTAAGGACTGACCAGCCGGCGCAGCGGTCCGTATTGGCCTTCAGCATTGACGTTGAGCTTTTTCACAAAGGCGCCGAATTCTTTGACCGAGCCGAGCAGCCCCGGGCAGAGGAAATCGAACAGCGACCACAAATCGGTCAGCCGGTTTTCCACCGGCGTGCCGGTCAACGCCACCCGCGCCTGCGCCTTCAGTGTTTTCACCGCCTTGGTTTGCCGGGCGCCAGGATTTTTAATCGCCTGCGCTTCATCGGCCACCACGAGCCGCCATGCAAAATCGGCCAGCCATTTTTGGCGTGTGATCATGCCGTAGGTGGTCAAAACGAGATCGGTATCCTTCAGCCAGTCTGTTGGATCGGCGGCGATTTTGGGGAGATCTTCTGAACTCTGGAACGAAGGATGAATGAACGCAGCGCGCAGGGATGGCGCGAAGCGCTCGATTTCCGATTTCCAATTCCCCATAAGCGACGCAGGCAACACCAGCAGCGATGTTTTCGGTCCCGTTGCGGCAGGCGCCTGCCGCTTGAGCAGCAACAGCAGCGCCAACACCTGGATGGTCTTGCCCAGGCCCATGTCATCGGCCAGGCAGGCACCGAATCCCAACCCGGTCAGGTTGCGCAGCCAGTGCACACCGGTCCCCTGATACGGCCGCAACGTGGCATGGAGACCGGCGTCAGCGAAGGAAGCCGATTGGGATACCGGCTGGCGCAGTGCTGCCAGTTTTTCCTCCAACCAACTGCCGGCATTGACAACCGACCACGCCGTTCCTTCCCCAGCCTTCGGGTCATCGGCCGCCAACTCCAACGGAGCACCGGCCAACAACCGCATGCCCTCGATAAACGAAACGCCGTCGCCACCCGCCAATGCTTCGACACTTTTCCAATGGTCTAAGGCGCCCTTCAGCCGCTCCTGGTCCAGCTCAACCCACTTGCCCTTCAGGTAAACAAGCTTCTGACTGCTTTCCAGCAGTTGCTGCGCTTCCGCGGGATCGAGCGTTTCACCGTCCAGGGTCATCGAGACGGTAAAGTCCAGCATGGCATCGAGGCCGAAACGCCCTGCCCCTTTTTCGCCGATCCGGACACCGACCTGCACGCGCGACGGCCGTTTGCTCCACCAATCCGGGACACGCACCAGCAGCCCCGCTACCTCCAATCGGGGAATGTCCTGTAAAAATCGGTGGGCCACATCGGGTTTCCAAGCGAGCGCATGGAATACTTCGCCAGAATCGACCAGCTTTTTAACCCAATCGCTTTTTTCGGCTGCGCGCTGAACCGGCACCAACAGATTGATCAAGGCCTGCTTGTTTTTGGCGCCGGCGTATTCCTCCAGCGCCTTCGAGAGCGGCTGGTACTGCACGCGCCCGCTACCGAGTAATTTCGGGGCGTAGGTGGCCAGGAACGCGAAGGGGAGTTCGGGGTTCCGTTTATTTTCGGCCAGGTGAAAGCAGACCCGGCCGACGCGGTGCCACAATGGGCTGCGCTTACGAAGCCAGCCCGCCAGTCCACCGGGTGACGCCTTCGCTTCGGCACGGACATACGTATCCAATTCGCCCCAGAGAGCTTCCAGGGTTTCCAACCGGAGGTATTCGCCACCGCGCATGGGTGGCGCCGATTCCAGAAGCCGTGCCAGATCCTCCGTCGGCGCCGGCACCACCTGGAGATCTGCACCCCCTTCCGGCTGGTGGCACACAGCCGTTAAAAACTGTTGTGCAAACGTGCGCCAATATTCGAACACCGGCGGAAATTGTTGCAGCAGCGCGCCCGCTCCTTCCCAGGTGGCGAGCCGAAGAAGGATTTCCGGCGCGCCCTCTTCGCGCGCGCCTGTCAAGTCCGCCTGCAATCCAGCATCGATCGGCAGCGCCTCGGTGGATTCTTGCAGGAAAAGATGCCCTGCGGGCGACAGAACCAGTTCCAACAAGGAATTTCAGCCTCCACCCTGCAAATGCTTCGACGAAAGTGCTTAAGGCACGGCTTTCCACGTATACGCTGCCGCCAGACCTTGCAGGGTTTTGTTGTCGGCGATCACGTCGTGCGGAATCAGCAAATAAACCCACGGCTTACCGCCATTTTCCAATTCGTGTTTGCTGGCGTACTTGCACCACTCCGCCGCCGCTTTCGCTTTGGCCAGAACCTCGGCCGACTGCATTTCGTTCGCTGCCTTGGGCTCACAGATCAACTTGGCGGTTTTCGTTTCCACCACAAAATCCGGTTCGTAAATCGCCTCGCCGCTGTAGTAAATATGGAAATCGCTTCGACTCGGCCGAAACCACTTCAGGACATCGCTGTCCCGTTCCAGAAGCACCGCGAACCGCCGCTCCGGATCAGAATCGAATTTCTGAGTCCGAAACAGACACCGCTGGAACCCCGTGAACAACATTTTGCGAATGTCCTGCTTTTCGGCGACGGAATTCCGAAAATCCCGCTCCGCTTCGTCGGCCGGTGCCGAATAGTTGGCTGGGGTCAGAGTAATGAATCCACGGCTTACATGTCCCTCATAGGCGGTCGCCTGCTCTTCATAATGATCCTGCATCTGGACATGCACCAGCTGCACCAGGGTTCGCTGGTGAAACTGCAGTACATTCAAAACTTCGTCCTCATTCTTGAGGTAGGACCGCAAGTGGGCAACCACCTGCCCAGCCAGTTCGTAGAGGAGCGCCGCGTGATCGTCGTAACTGATGTCGTCGAAATCCACCAGGCCCCGCACCACGTAATTCTCGATCCGGTCTTCTTCAACGACACCCGTGCCACTCATCAATTGAAACTGCCGCCGCCGTTGCAATTCCTGAATCAAAATCTCGCTATCGACTGGCAGCAGCCGAACATTGGCCAGATTCAATTTAAACTTCTTGTACCCCCGCGTCACAATACCCACCGGCTGAATCGTCACGCGCGGAATGTCAATCGACAGCTCGTTCCGCCATTCCACCGTCTTTTTGACTACTGCGGCTACGTCAATCTTTTTCTCAAATCCTTCCAGCGAACCCTGCGTTGGTGTGATCACTGCTTGGACTCGCTCGACGATCTGCTTCTGAATGTCCGGCTTGCTTAAATCAGCCGAGCGCGGCAACCGCTCGAATTCCCGATGAATCACGTCCAGTGTGAGTTTGGCTGCAGCCACCTCCCCTTCGGATTCGAACACAAACTTCGCCCGCCCACCACCTTTCTCGCTCTGGTACCCCGGCGATGCTTCAGCGATCCGGTTCATAATCTCCGGCTCAGCGATCACCACCCGCGAGCGCTCATCCGTGATGTGGACAATCCGCATCCCACCACGAATAATCGAGTCCCCGCTGTTGGCGTAATCCACGATTTCCTGAAACTTGTCGTGCGAAACGATGGTCAGGTCGTCCACTGCCGCCACACCGGTCCGCTTCCCGTACGGCAGCCGCAGGCCGCGCCCGATCGACTGCTCAACAAGCGTTCTCGAATTCGCCGCCCGCAAGGGCACGATGGTGTACAGGTTGGTAACGTCCCAGCCTTCCTTCAGCATGTTGACGTGGATCACGATTTCGGTGGGATTCTCGGGCCTTTCCACGTTGATCAACTGCTCCACTGTCTCGTCCTTTTCCTCGCCCTTCAGGTTCGAGTGAACCGTGATCACCTTGCCCCGGTACCGCCCTTCGAAGAATTCCGGCGCTTCAATGCGCTTAAGCAGATCGTTGGCATGGTCGGTATCCTTCGCGACCACCAGCACAAACGGCTTCACGATCTGCTGACTGTTTTCCCGGGCGTACACTTCCAGCGCAACCTTGGTGTTTTCGTGAATCCGGATGCCATCTTCCAGTTTCAGTTTTTCCAGGCCGGCGTCGTCGTAGTTCCGAGCGTCAAAATTCTTCCGCGTCGCGACCGCTGGCTCCTTCACAAAGCCATCATCCATCGCCTGCGAAAGCGGGTAGCTGTAAATCACGTTCTTGAACGGCTCCGATCCACCACCCTTTTCAATCTGTGGTGTCGCGGTCAGTTCCAGCCCCAGCACCGGCTTCAACTCCTGAATCGCCCGCATCCCCGCCGACGCCCGGTACCGGTGCGACTCGTCCATCAACAGCACCAAGTCATCCAGCTTGGACAGGTAGTCGAAGTAACTTTCGCCGATGTACTCCTGTAACCGGCGGAATCGCGGAATGTTCGTCTTGGTCGCGCCCTTCGGCGTCTCGGTACTGGTGATCTTCGAAATGTTGAAGATGTTGATGTGCACGAATTCGCTGCCGAACAGTAATTCCTTGCGCAAACCCCGCCCGCTATCGTAGTTTTCACCGGTAATGATTTCCGGCGGATTGGTCGCAAAATCGGCAATGCCTTGCAGCACGTACTTGGACGTATTGGGTGTGAAGTCGGCGATCAGCTTGTTGTAAATCGTCAGGTTCGGCGCCAGCACAAAAAAGTGCTTGATCTTCTCCACCTTGTACAGGTACGCCACGAAGGCGCCCATCAGCCTGGTTTTGCCCACGCCCGTGGCCAGCGCGAAACACAGCGACGGGAAATCCCGCTCGAAATCAATCACCGTCGCGAATTCCGCCCTGATTGCCTCCAAATCCTGTGCCACATCGCTGCCCTTCTGCAACGAAATCAAATCGCACACCCGCGCCAGGATTTCCAGCGACTGCCGCTGCGGCGCACGCAGGCTCAGGCGATTGGCGATCATATTTGTATCTGGATTCATCCCTGGCGCCCGCTCCCCCGTGGCGCCGCCAGCGCGCGCACCTCCCGCTGCAATTCCGCTTTCAGTTCCGATTCCGTCGGCAGGTGCAGTTTGTACCGGCTGGCGAAAATGGTCTTCTGCGCGGCTGCGCCCAAGGTGTACTGCACCACGGCGTCGTTTTTGTCCGTGCACAGGATCAGACCCAAGGTCGGGCCGTCGCCGGCCGTGCGGCGTTCGCGATCAAAATAATTCACGTACAGTTGCAACTGTCCCAGGTCCTGATGGGTCAACTTGCCCGTCTTCAAGTCGATGATCACGTAGCACTTCAGAATCGTGTGGTAAAACACCAGGTCGATGTAGAAATCGTCGCCATCGATGGTCAACCGCTCCTGTCGCGACACGAACGCAAATCCCTTGCCCAATTCCAACAGAAAATGCTGCAAGTTGCCAATCAAGGCCGTCTCCAGGTCCGTCTCCGTCATCCGTGCCTGGACTGGCAGCCCAAGAAACTCCATAACCATCGGATCTTTGAAGATGTCAGCCGGTTTTTGAACCAACTGGCCCTTTTGCGAAAGCCGGCGCAGCCCCCGTTTGTCACGGCTGAGCGCCAGCCGCTCGAACAGCAGGCTGTCGATCTGGCGTTCCAACTCGCGGCCCGCCCAGTCGTTCTCGACCGCCTCGATTTCATAAAACGCCCGCGCCTCCGGTTTTTCCACGCGCAGCAAGGTCCGGTAATGCGTCCAGCCTAAGCCGGGGTGCAACTGCCCTGGGCGCCACTCCTTCAATCCCGGCAGCCCCGCCCCAGTTCCCTCCACGACGATTGCCGCGCGAGATTTGCCACGCAGCGCGTGGCGTTTCTCCGGTAGCCGCATTTCCGGCGCCGCTTCCAATTTGCCACGCGGTGCGTGGCGAATTGCCCGCGCCTCGATCAGCGCCGGGTAGGCCAGATAAAACTGCCGCATGTACCGCAGGTTTTGCGCCGAATGCCCGGTCACTCCGGCCCGCTGAAGCTGCGCCGCCAGTTGCGCCAGCAAGGCCTCCCCATACACCGCCCGCCGCCGGCCGTTTTGTTCCTCCTCGACAATCTCCCTGCCCAC
>JBOHYT010000390.1:0-4524 GCA_050738055.1 Rhodanobacteraceae bacterium | reverse complement strand
ACGAGGCGCTCGATGGCTTGTACCAGCACGATCCGCGCGACACCGCTGAAACCCGCGCGCTGGAGCGGGTCCGCGATGCGCTGGCGAGCTTGGCGCGCGACTGCGACGAAGCCAACCCGGAACTCGGGCTGCCGTGGACCGAGGTGCGCGCGTTCCTGCGCGCCGCGCTCGCCGCGCCCGATCCGCGCCAATACCTCTTCACCGGCGGCATCACCTTTTGCGGCATGGTGCCGCTGCGCGTGGTGCCGTTCCGGGTGATCTGCCTGCTCGGCATGGACGAAACCGCGTTCCCGCGGCGCGAGTCGGGCGGCCTCGACCCGCTGCTCGCCGACCGCCGCGCGGGAAATCCGGAAAAGGGCGACCGCGACGTGCGCGCCGACGATCGTTTGCTGTTCCTGCAATTGCTCGGCGCCGCGCGCGACGTGTTCTACGTGAGCTGGATCGGCCGTGACGCGCACACCAACGAAGTGCTTGCGCCTTCGGTGGTCGTGGCGGAGTTGATGGATGTGCTGCGCGAGGGCTATCTCGCGCCTCCGATGGATGCTGCCGCCTGCGATGCGCTGGACGCGTTGCTGCCGCAGGTGCAGCCGCTGCATCCCTTCGCTGCCTCACTGTTCGATGCACGCGCGCCGCGTTCGTACCGGAGGGAGTGGCTGGCAGCCGCGGCCACGTCCGGAACCCAGGCGGTGGCTACACCGTTCGTGCCGGATGCGCCGTTGCCGCCGGCCGAACCTGCGCAGGCGAACGCGCTGACGCTGGAAGAACTGGCCTCTTTCCTGCTCGACCCCGCGCGCGGGTTTCTGGAGCACGGCCTGGGCTTGGCGTTGCCGCGTGAGGAAGGCGGCAATGCCAACCAGGAACCGCTTTCGCCGGGCGATGGCCTGACGCGCTGGAGGCTCACCCGCGCGCTGCTGGACTTCGACGGGTGCAACGCTTCCGGCGATCGCGACTTGCTGCGTGCGCGCGGGCAGTTGCCGCCCGGCGCGTTCGGCGACGAGGCGCTGCGTGGCGCGCACACCTACGCCGATGCCCTGCGTTCGGCGGTGCTGGCGTTCACCAAGGGCGCCGCTCCGCTGCCCGCCGAAAGCCTGCGCGTGCAATGGGAAGACGGCACGACCCTCGTCGGCGCGCCGGTCGAGACGTATCCGAACGGCGTACTTCAAGTGCGTCCGGGCGTCATCGACGGGCGCCAGGTGCTGCGCGCGTGGCTGGATGCACTGGCGTGCGCCGCCGCGGGCAACGCAAACCCCGTGGTGCTGATCGGACTCGACGCCAACGAGGCTCGTTCGTTCGCGCTGCCGCGGCTGCCGGCGCACGATGCGCGGCACCAGTTGCGCGTGCTCATCGGTCTGTATCGCGAAGGTCGCCGCGCGCCGCTGCCGTTCTTCGTGCGCACTTCCTGGGTGCACGCATTGGCGTGCGCAAAGGCGGAACGCAAATCCGGCGACGCGGTCGGCGACGTGGACCTCGGGGTGTTCGAGCGGGCCGCGCAGGCAGCGTCGAGCGAAAACGGATTCGGCGGCCGTCATGAATTGGAGGACGCTCCGGTGTGCATTGCATGGCGCGGCCGCGACATCCCGGGTGGGGCGGATGGCGAGCTCGCGCGGTCGTTGCACCAGACGGCGCTGACCGTGTTCGCGCAACCGGCGCGCGCATGGGCGGAGCAGTTCAAGTGAATGCGCGCATGGACCCGCTGGACCTGCCGCTGGCCGGCGTGCGCCTGGTCGAGGCCAGTGCGGGCACGGGCAAGACCTTCACCATCGCGACGCTCTGGCTGCGGCTGATTCTCGAACGCGGGTGGATGCCCGAGCGCATCGTGGTCGCAACGTTCACCCGCGCGGCCACCGCGGAACTGACGATGCGCTTGCGCGAGCGGCTGCGGCTGGCGTCGGACATGCTTGGTCAGCAAGACCCGGCGCGTCCGCGCGACGGCGAAGAGGGCGAGGCGCTGGCCACGCGCGCGGTGATTGCCCGTGCACTCGCAGAGACGGATCACGGGGCCCTTGTACAGCGGGCGCGCGAAGCCGAACAGGCCATGGACACCGCGGTGATCGGCACTCTGCACGCGTTCTGCAACCGGATCCTTGGCGAATTCGGTTTCGAGACCGGCCGCGCGCCCGGCGAACCGGAACTGCTCGAGGATACGCGCCCGCTGCAGCGGGAGATCATCGAGGACTTCTGGCGCCGCTGCTCCGGTGACGCACAGGCCGCGCGCCTGCTGGCGGAAACCTGGCGCACCCCGCAGGCGCTCGCCGCGCAGGTCACCGATCCACGCTGGCGCGGACGCAAGCTGGGCAACGCCGCGGAACTGGAAGCGGCCGTGCAGGATGCAGTCACGCGACGCGAGGAAACGCTGGCGCAACTGGACGCAATCCGCAATGCCATCGCAGGTTGGGACGACGACATGTTGCAGGTCGCAATGCGGGAACTCGCCAGTTGCATCATCCATCCGGGGGCGCGCAAGAGCCGTGCGCAGGGCCTGCACGCATTGCGCGACTGGGCCAGGGCGGGCACCGCGCCCGACCTGCTTTCGACTGCGGCGCGCAAGGCCGTGGACGATCTCGCCGAAGGCACGCTCGCGGCCATGAAGAGCTGCAAGCGCCTGCCGCAAGGGCCGGTGTTCGCGGCGGTGGCCGATCTCGACGGGAACATCCATGCGCTCGAGCACCTGGATCAGGCTGCCAGTACCAGACTTCTGCTGGACGCGCGCGCATGGCTCGATCACGAATTGCCCACGCGGATGCAGGGGCTGGGCGTTCTCGGTCACGATCAGGCGGTGGATGCATTGACCGCCGCGCTGGACGATCCGCAACGCGGCGCGCGTGCGGTGCGCGCGATCCGCCAGCGCTGGCCCGTGGCGCTGGTGGATGAATTCCAGGACACCGATCCGCAGCAGTGGAAGATCCTGAAGAGGCTGTTCGCGCATCAGGATGGTGCACTGGTGCTGGTCGGCGATCCCAAGCAGGCAATCTACGGCTTTCGCGGCGGCGACGTGCACGCCTGGCTGATGGCCAGGCACGACGCCGAGGGCGAACCACTGCGTCTGGACGAAAGCCAGCGCGCGGGCCGCGGAATCAATGCGGCCATCAATGCGTTGTTCTCGCGCGGGGAGGCTTTCGTCGAACTGGGCATCGCGCACGAGGACGTGCATCCCGCAATGCGCGTGGCCGAACGCGCGCTGCTGGTGGACGGCGCGGAGGCGGCCGGTTTGCAGGTGTGGCAACTGCCACCGACCGGCATCACCAACAAGGACGGCAGTCCGCGTGTCTGGAACAAGGGCGACGCGCAGGCGCGCATCGAACGTGCGTGCGTGGCACAGATCGTCGAGTGGCTGGACGGCGCGCGGGAAGGCCGCGTGCGCCTGCGCGCGGGCGACGGCAGCACGCGCGCACTGTGCGCGCGCGACATCGCGGTGCTGGTCAACAGCAATCGCGAGGCGGGTGCAATGCAGCGCGCGCTGGCGCGCGCGGGCGTGCCAGCGGCATCCTGTCTGCGCGCCAGCGTCTATGCCAGCGAGGAGGCCGCCGACCTGCGCCTGGTGCTCGAGGCGCTGCGCGACCCTGCGGATGCGCTGCGGGCGCGCGCAGCGCGTGCCTCGCTGCTGGTCGGCGATGATGCGTGCGCGATCGCGCAAACCTGCAGCGAGGACGCGGCGCTGGACGCGCTGCTCGTCGAGACCGCCGAATGGGCGGCGCTGGCGCAGCGGCATGGCCCGTTGCCACTGCTGCACCGGCTTGTCGCGCGCAGCGCGTCACGGCTGCTCGCGATGCCGGGCGGCGAGCGTCGCGTCGCCAACTACCTGCAACTCGCCGAACTGCTGCAGGACACCCGTGCCGCGCGTTTCGGGACCGATGACCTGTGCGACCGTTACGCGCGTACGCTGCACGAAAGCACGCAAGAAACCGATGCGGATGCGGATGCGGTGCGCCTGCGCCTGGACACCGACGCCCAGGCGGTACAGATCGCCACGGTGCACGCAGCCAAGGGCCTGGAATACGGCGTGGTGCTGCTGCCGTGCGCAGCATCGGGCCATGCCGCCGCCAACCACGGCAGGAAGCCGGCGCTGGCGTGGTATCACGACGGCGACGCTGCCCGGGTGGCAGCGGGCGATCGCATCGCGCCCGACATCGACGCGCGTGCGCGGCAGGAAGCGCTGGCCGAGGAAGTGCGCAGGTTCTATGTCGGCGTCAGCCGGGCGCGCGCAGCCTGCGTGATTCCGTGGGGCTGCGTCAGGCAGGCGAACGAGACCGCGATGCATTGGCTGCTGTACCAAGCCGGCCGCGAGGTGCCGCTGTCTTTCGATGAACCCGCTTGCGAACAGGCACTTTCGGAGCTGGTTGCGCGTGGGGGAAACGGGATCGTCCGGTTGTCACTGCCAGTCGCGAGCGCAAAACGTGTGTCGAGTCCGCAGGCCGGCCCGGCGCGGCTTGCGACCGCGGAATTTCACCGCACCGTCGAACGCGACTGGCAGGTGTGGTCGTTCTCGCGGCTGGTGCGCGGCAGCCCGAACCAGGCCGCCGCCGA
>JBOHYT010000389.1:0-6591 GCA_050738055.1 Rhodanobacteraceae bacterium | reverse complement strand
TGGATTCAGCCAGATCCGCATCGCGTACGGTGCGCCGAACTGGTTGACGCTGCCGACCCCGTTGAGGCGCGAGATCGGATCGACCAACTGCGCCGCGATCACGTTGTTGAGCGCGGTCGGATCGAGGCGCCCGGTCTTGTCCTGCAGCGAAATCCCCATCAGCGATCCGGAGTTGGACTTGCGGACCGTCACGCCCAGCGCGTTCACCTGTGCCGGCAGGCGCGGCTCGGCAGCACTTACCGCGTTCTGCGTCTGCACCGCGGCAGTATCGAGGTCGGTACCGGCCTTGAAGTACAGCGTGATGTTGGCCGAGCCGGTCGAGCTGGACGACGAGGTGAAGTACAGCAGATTGTCGATGCCCGAAAGGTTCTGCTCGATCACCTGGGTGACGGTGCTTTGCACCACCTGTGCATTGGCCCCGGGATAGCTGGCGCGCACCTGCACGCTGGGCGGCGCGATTTCCGGATACGCCTCGATCGGGAGATTCAGGATCGCGATGGTGCCGCCGAGCGTGATGAGGATCGCGAGCACCCACGCGAAAACCGGCCGGTCGATGAAAAACTGCGGCATCGGGGTCAGTCGCCGGTCGATGCCGTCGACGCGGCTTCAGCGGCAGCCGCAGCGGTGTACGGGATGGGCTTCACCTTTTCGCCGGCCTTGGCTTTCTGGACGCCCGAAACCACCACTCGTGCGCCTGCGGTGATGCCGCCCTGGACGATCCAGTCCGCGCCGTGCTGGTCGCCCAACTGGACCCGTTTTTCGACGATCTTGTCGTCGGCCCCGACCGCCAGCACGTAGGCGCCGTCGTTGTCGCGCTGGATCGCGCTCTGCGGAATCAGGAACGCACCGTGCAAGGTGCCGAGGGTCAGCCGGATCTTCACGAACATCCCCGGCAGCAGGGTTTCGTCCGGGTTCGGCACCACCGCGCGCAGGTCCACCGCGCCAGTGGTGGGATCGACCGCAAGATCGGTGAAGTCGAGCGTGCCATCGTGTGGATACACGCTGCCGTCGGGCAGCACGATCTGCACCTGCACCTTGTCGGGTGCGGCCAGTTTCAGGTTTCCGGACTTTTCCGCCTTGCGCAGGCGTTCCACTTCCGCCATCGGTTCGCTGAAGTTGGCATAGATCGGGTCGATTACCTGCACCGTGGTCAGCGGATTGGTGTCGGTCGGGGTGACCAATGCGCCCTGGGTGACGTTGGCGATCCCGGCGCGTCCGCTGATCGGCGCGGTGATCGTTGCGTACCCCAGGTTGATCTGCGCGTTCTCCACGTTGGCACGCGCGGCCTTGACCGCCGCTTGGTCTTCCGCCGCGGCCGCCACGGCGTTGTCGACGTCCTGCTTCGCCAGCAGCCCCTTGGCGCCCAGTGCCTTGCTGCGCGTCGCATTCACTTCCGCGTTGTGCGCCGTGGCCACGGCTTGCGCCAGTTGTCCCTGCACCACGCGCAGGCTGGCCTCGAGCGGTGCCGGATCGATCTTGAACAGCACAGTGCCGGCCTTGACGTCACTGCCTTCCTTGTAAACGCGTTGCAACACGATGCCGGTCACGCGCGCACGCACCTGCGCGATCAGTGTGGCCGCGAGGCGGCCGGGGTAGTCGCGCGTCACCGGGAGGTCGGTGGCATGCGCCGTCACCACCCCGACTTCCGGCGGCGAGGACGCTGGCGGAGCCGAGTGGCTGCATGCGCCGACCAGCAGTACCAGCAACGTTGCGCCGGCTCCGCGCAGCGACCGAATCCTCATCGATATTTCTCTACCGGCCGGGTCAGAAACGCGCCATTATGGCGTGCACGCGCGTACGCGTCCCTATGCCAACGGTCACGTTGTGCTGTTGGCATACAGGCATTGCAACCGACGTCACGATCGTGGGTCGTCCTGATACAGGCGTCTCAGGGTGGTCCGTCTGGGGGAGGCAATGCCCGCGGCTTTGGCGGCGGCGGTGTGCCGTCGAGTTTGTCGCCCACCGCGCGCCGCACGATCACGTAGAAGACCGGGATCAGCAACAGTCCCAGGAACGTGGCGAATATCATGCCTCCGATCACGCCGGTGCCGATGGCGTGGCGCGCGTTGGCGCCGGCGCCGCTCGAGACGAACAGCGGAAGCACGCCGAGGATGAACGCGATCGAGGTCATCAGGATCGGGCGGAAGCGCAACCTCGAGGCTTCGATGGTCGCCTCGCGCAGGGTTTTTCCCTCCTTTTGCGCCGCGACCGCATATTCGATGATCAGGATCGCGTTCTTGGCAGCCAGCCCGATCACGGTGATCAGGCCGATCTTGAAATAGACGTCATTGGAAAGGCCGCGTGCCAGCGTGAACACCACGACCCCGAGCAGGGTCAGCGGCACGATCAGCAGCACGGAGATCGGGACGGACCAGCTTTCGTAGAGCGCCGCCAGCGCCAAGAACACCACCAGGATCGACAGCGCCAGCAACATGGTGGCGGCGTTGCCGGACGCGACCTCCTGGAAGGACTCCCCGGTCCAGTCGAAACTGAACCCGTGCGGCAAGTCCTGGGTGACGATCTTTTGTATCGCGTCCATCGCTTGGCCCGAGGCGTGTCCCGGGGCGGCCGAGCCGGTGACCTCGACGGCCGGATAACCATTGAAACGTGCCAGGGATGGCGAGACCATCGTCCAGTGGCTGCTGATCACGTTGGAGATCGGGATCATCGCCGGGTTGCCGTCCGGGTTGGCCTGGGTACTGCTCGGCGTGTAGAAATCGTTGAATGCGGCCCGGCTCATCCGGAACGGCGCCGCGGCCTGCATCATCACGAACTTGACGCGGCCCTCGGAAAAGAACTGGTTCACCTCGACCGGCGCCAGCATCAGGCTGATGGCGTTGGAGATGTCCTGCACCGATAGCCCCATGGATGCCGCCTGCACTCGATCCACCTTGAGTTGCAACTGCGGCGCCGGCGGCAGCTCGTTCGGCCGCACCCCCGTCAGTACCTTGTTCTGGTTGGCCTTGGCGAGCACGGTCTTGAGTGCCTTGTCGAGCGGCCCGCGGCCCGATCCGGTGCGATTTTCGAGATACATGTCGAAGCCTCCGAACTGACCAAGGCCATGCACGGTCGGCAGGTTGACGAACAGGACCTGGGCATCGCGGATCTTCTTGTGAAACTCGGCGTTGAGGTGCGGGATCAACTCGGCAGCGGTCAGGCTGCGATCGCTCCAGTTCTTGAGCTGGACGAACATCATCCCGGTGTTTTCGCCGGAGCCCCGGAAACTGAACCCGGTGATTTGCATGGCGTTCTGTACCGCCGGGTCCTTTTTCAGCAGCGCATATATCTGGCGTTGCACTGCATCGGTGCGTTGCTTGGTGGCCCCCGGCGGCAGTTCGACCATGCCCAATATGTAACCTTGGTCTTCCTCGGGCAGGAAGCTGCCCGGCACGCGCGTGTACAGGAACCCGGCCAGCACGGCGATCACCACGAATGCCACAAACCAACGCGGCGCATGGCGTACGGCGTGGGCGACATGACCCACGTAGGTGCGGTGGGTCCAGCCGAAGGCTTCGTTGAACTTGCGGGAAAGGATGTTTTTCCTCTTTCCGTGTTCGGGTTTCAGGAAGCTGGCGCACAGGGCGGGGGTAAACGTCAGCGCCAGGAACGCCGAGAAGAACATCGACACTGCGATCGTGAGCGCGAACTGGCGGTAAATGATGCCGGTCGACCCCGACTGCAGCGCCGAGGGAACGAATACCGCCAGCAGCACCACCGTGATGGCTACGACGGCTCCCGAGATCTCCCGCATGCCCTTGCGGGCGGCTTCCTTGGGCGACAGGCCCTGCTCGGTCATGATGCGTTCGATGTTCTCGATCACGACGATGGCATCGTCGACCACGATGCCGATCGCGAGCACCATCCCGAACAGCGTGAGCTGGTTGATCGTGAAGCCCATGGCCTCCATGCCGATGAATGCGCCGAGCAGGGCGATCGGAATCACGACGGTCGGGATCAGGGTGGCCCGGAAGTTCTGCAGAAAGATCAGCATCACCAGGAACACCAGCACGATGGCCTCGACCAGGGTTTGCAGCACTTCCTCGATGGAAATCTTGATGAACGTGGTGGTGTCGTAGGGGACGAACCAGCTGACGCCCTGCGGCAAGCCCGCCTGCAGTTTCGCCATCTCGGCGCGCACCGCCTTGGCGACCGTCAACGCGTTGGCGCCTGGCAGCGACTGGATCGCGAATGCGGCGATCGGCTTGCCGTCGTAGGTGGTGTTGAAGCCGTAGCCCTGCGGGCCCAACTCGACTTTGGCGACCTCCCCCAAGGTCACCACGGTGCCGTCCTTGTTGGCGCGCAGAATGATGTTGCGGAATTGCTGCGGTGTCGAAAACAGGCTCGAGCCGGTCACCTGGGCGGTGAAACCCCAGCCCTTGGTCGCCGGGTCCGCACCCAGCGCACCCGCTGCGAACTGGATGTTCTGTGCCTGCACCGCATTCAACACGTTGGTCGCAGACAGGCCATAACCCTGCAACTTCTCCGGGTTCAGCCAGATCCGCATCGCGTAGCCGGAGCCGAACTGCCGGGTGCTGCCCACGCCCGCCACGCGCGAAATCGGATCCAGGATCTGCGCGGCCACGATGTCGTTGAGTTGCTCGCGGCCGATCGCCGGGTCGCTCGAACGAATCGCCACCGCCATCAGGAAGTTGGGATTGGCCTTGGCGACGGTTACGCCTTGTTGCACCACTTCGGTCGGCAGGCGCGGCAAAGCGCGCGAAACCTGGTTCTGCACCTGCACCGCCGCGATATCGGGATCGGTGCCGGGCTTGAAGGTCAGGTTGATCGAAACCCGACCGGTGGCGCTGGTGCTCGAGCTGAAATACAGCAGGTTGTCGATGCCGGTGAGCTGCTGTTCGATCACCTTGGTGACCGAGCCTTCCGCGGTGCTGGCGCTGGCACCGGGGTAGTGCGTGGTGACCGAGACTTCGGGCGGTGCGATGTCCGGGTACGACTGGATGCCCAGGCTCTGGATGGAGATCACGCCACCCAGCACGATCAGGATGGCGATCACCCAGGCAAAGATCGGCCGGTCGATGAAGAAATTCGACATTCGGGCGACCCGCTAGTAACCGCTAGCCGCGGTGCCGGGCGCAGAGGCCGCGGTGCCGGCGGAGGCTGCCGATGCGGGCGGCTGCCAGGGCTCGGCCTTGGCCGGCTTGCCGACCTGCACTACCTGGATGCCCGATACGATGACCTGCTCGCCCGCAGCGAGGCCCGACGTGACGATCCAGTCGACACCGTGCGTGCCGCTGGTGGTGACGTCATGGCGTGCAACCTTGCCGTCCTTGCCGACCACCAACGCGTAAGCGCCTTGGGTGTCACGCTGTACTGCGGCTTGCGGAACCAGAAATGCCCCGTGGCGTTCCCCGAGGCTGAGCTGCAACGTCACGTAACTTCCCGGAAGCAACGCGTAGTCCGGATTCGGCAAGGTGGCTCGCAGGTTCACCGAACCCGTGGACGGATCGACGGTCGGCGAGGAAAAGTCCACGGAGCCGGGTTCGGGGTAGGGCGTGCCGTCGGGCAGCGAAACCTTCACCATGGCCTTTCCAGGCCGACTCAAGGTGATGCCCCCGCCGTGTGCGGCCTGCCGCAGCTCGTCCAGCTCGCCGATACTGAGGGTGAAGTTGACGTACAACGGGTCGATCTGGCTGACCGTGGTCAGCAGCGTATCGGTACCCTGGCCGACCAGCGCACCCTCGGTGACCTGTTGCTCGCCCGCGCGCCCGGTGATCGGCGAGGTGACGCTGGCGTAGCCGAGGTTGATCCGGGCGGTTTCGACGGTGGCCTTGGCGGCCTGTACCGCTGCGCGGGACGTGCGTTCGGCGGCGAGCGCATTGTGCAGGTCGGTCTTGGAGATATAGCCCTTGGGGGCGAGCGCACGCGCCTGCCTCGCACTGAATTGATTGTTGGTGTAGGTGGCCTGCGCCTGCGCGAGTTGTCCCCTGGCGACGTCCAGCGCCGCCTTGAGTGGTGCCGGATCAATCTGGAACAGCAATTGGCCCTTCTTGACCTCGCTGCCTTCCTTGTAGTCGCGCTTCAGCAGCACACCCGCGACGCGTGCGACAACGTTGGCACTGCGATAAGCGGACAGGCGTCCGACGAGGTTTTTGGTGAGCGGTACGCTCTGCGGTTCGACCGTGATGACACCGACTTTGGGCGGTGGCGGCGCGGGCGGCGCAGGATGGCTGCATGCTCCGAGGAGCAGTGCCAGCAGCGTCGCGCCGGCACCACGCAGCAGCCATTTCGTCATCGCAGTTTCTCTACCGGTCAGGACAACAATTGGCAATTATCGCCGAAAATGCCGTGCTGGTCCCTGTGCCGACGGTCATACCTGCGGGCGGGCGTGCCGCGGTTCAGTTGGTTTGTGCGCAAGATCGTTGGCCGACGCGAGGCAGTAGGGCGGAATCGGCGCAGCCGCTTCCGCCAAGGGCGAATCCGGCGGAAACCGCTTCGCGGGTTCCGCCCTACGGCTCTGTTGCCGCAAGCAAAGGCGGCGACCACGCGGCATGGACGGCCGAGGATCAAGGAGAAAATCCGCATTGATCCGCTTCTATCCGTGTCAAAGGGTTTTCCGATGTCCCAGCGGCC
>JBOHYT010000388.1:0-2093 GCA_050738055.1 Rhodanobacteraceae bacterium | reverse complement strand
GAAAAAGTGTATGCGCCGAGACAGCCTGTTTGTGGTCCGTGCTTTATGGCCACCGGGAGTTTGTGTGCCTGATCGGCGCCAGCGAAGTCCATGCCCAGGAGATGCTCGATTCGCTGAAAATGGAACTCGACGGCAACGAGCTATTAGCAGCCGACTTCCCGGAGGTGTGCTTCCCAATCCAGAAGCTGGATGGGATTCCCAACCGCTGCAGTGGACAACTGTATCAGGGCGAACGGACGCATATCAGCTGGACCGCCGTGGAGATCGTGCTGCCGACGATGCCCGAGAGCAAGGCAAGCGGCGCCATCATCAAAGTGGCGGGGCTCACTGGGCGCATCCGTGGTATGAAGTTCAAGCGCGCCGATGGCAAGACCGTGCGGCCGTCGCTGGTGGTTTTGGACGACCCGCAGACTGACGAGTCGGCGCGATCCCTGTCTCAGTGCGCCACGCGCGAGCGGATCCTGGCGGGTGCTGTGCTCGGCATGTCTGGGCCCGGCAAGAAAATGTCAGGGATCATGCCATGCACCGTAATCCGCCCCGGCGACATGGCCGACGCAATTCTCGACCGGGACAAGCACCCCGAGTGGAACGGCGAGCGGACCAAGATGGTCAACCGCTTCCCGGTGAATGAAAAGCTGTGGGCCAAGTACGCCGAGGTGCGTGGCGAGTCCCTGCGCATGTACGGCGACCTGCGGGATGCGACTGCGTTCTACGAAGCCAACCGTGAGCTACTGGACGAAGGCGCCGAGGTCGCCTGGCGCGAGCGGTTCAACCACGACGAGCGGTCGGCGGTCCAACATGCGATGAACTTGAAATTGCAGGACGAAGCGGCGTTTTTTGCCGAATACCAGAACGAGCCGCTGCCCGAAAAAGGCGCTGAAGATGACGGGCAACTCACCGCTGACCAGATCGCCAGCAAGGTGAATGGATTCCGCCGCGGCGATGTGCCGATTGGCGTCAACCACCTGACGATGTTTGTGGACGTGCAGGGGAAGTTGCTGTTTTATTTGGTGGCCGGGTGGCAGGACGATTTCACCGGCTACGTGCTGGATTACGGCGCGTACCCGGATCAGAAGCGGCCCTACTTTTCCCTCCGCGACGCCCAGCGCACGCTGCAGGTGGTGGCCAAGACTGCGGGCTTGGAAGGGGCGATCTATTCGGGCTTGGAAACTCTCACCCAAGACAAACTGTCGCGCGAATGGCCCCGGGAAGACGGCGCCGCCCTGCGGATCGGCTTGTGCCTGATCGATGCCAACTGGGGCACCTCAACCGACGTGGTCTACCAGTTCTGCCGACAGAGCCCGCAATCGGCGCTGCTATTGCCCAGCCACGGCCGGTTCGTGGGCGCGTCGTCAAAGCCGTTTCACGAGTACCACAAGCGCCCGGGCGACCGGGTCGGCCTCAACTGGCGCGTCCCCGGGGTGCAGGGCAAGCGCGCCATCCGCCATGTTCTCTTCGACACCAACTACTGGAAGTCGTTTGTCCACACACGTTTGGCGGTCGCGATGGGCGACAAGGGCTGCGTGTCGATTTTCGGCCGTGATCCTGAACACCACCGGCTCCTGGCCGAACACCTAACCGCCGAATACCGCGTGCGCACGGAAGGCCGCGGCCGCGTTGTCGACGAGTGGAAGTTGCGCCCTGAAGCCATCGACAACCACTGGCTGGACGGCTTGGTCGGCTCGGCGGTGGCCGCTTCGATCCTTGGCGCCCAGATTGTCAGCGCGGGCAGTCTTGAATCGGTCAAAAAACCGCGCCTACGCCTGTCCACACTGCAAGGAAGGAGACTGTGATGGAACCAGCCGAACCCAAGCAGGAGCCGAACCAGCGTCTCGAGTGTCGCCGGTGCGGCTGCAGGCACTTCTTCCTGATCGACAGCCGGAAAGCCGCGCGCAACCGCCTCCGCCAGCGCAAGGAATGTCGGCACTGCGGCCGTCGCATGACCGTCTTTGAGGCGATTTTGGCGTGAATTTGCTCCGGTGGGGTGCGCGAGCAGGGCGCGTTTCTAAAACTTTTTCAAAAAGTTTTCTCCTATGAAAACGGCAACTTTGGTTGAGTGGCAACAACATCGTTTTCGTTTCGCGGTGAATAAG
>JBOHYT010000387.1:0-2895 GCA_050738055.1 Rhodanobacteraceae bacterium | reverse complement strand
TTGAACGGCAACGCATCGACCGCCGCAGCGGATTCCACCCCGGGAATCATCCGCAGGGCAGCGAGATCCTCGCGATGGCGCGCAATCTGGTTGGCGTTCCGATCGAGGTTGATGCTGTCGAGCATCACGAGCTGGTTTTCGGCCACGCCGCTCGGGATGTGCATCAGCGCGGCGCGTTGCTCGATCATGAAAGCGACGTTGCAGACGATCGCACAGGTGAGTGCGACCAGCAGCGCCAGCAGCGTCGCGATGAGCTTGTGGCGGCGCAATGTGGCGAGGATCGGTTGGATTTCCATGATTGGTAGCCTCTTTCTTGTCGCGACCCACTCGGGCCTTCCGGCCCTCCTACCGCAGGCGCGGCGGAAGCCGCGACACGGTCGGGCCTGCCGGCCCTCCTACAGGGTTTTCAAATGCAATGCCGGCGGAACCTGGCACGCCCGCCACGCGGGCAGCAGGCCGGCCAATACGCTGGCAACGATCGCCAGCACCACGGTACCGACCAGCATCGGCACGTCCATCTGCGCGAGGTGCGCGTAGCCGTCCGGGCGCTGGCGGATACTCCACAGCCCGACCTGCGCAATGATGAGGCCGAGCAGGCCGCCGGCTACGCCGATCACCGCGGACTCGATGCCGAATTGTGCGAAGATGTCGCGCTTGCGGGCACCCAGCGCACGCCGCACGCTGACTTCACCGCTGCGGCGCAGGAATTTCGCCAGCAGCAACGCCACCACGCTCAGCATGCACACGATCAGGAACCCGACCGCCAACCACATCTGCATCGACAGGTTGGCCGGAATCACCTGCTCGTGTGCCAGCCACGCCATCAGGTCGTAGAGATGCGGCGGCGCATGCTTGCGCGGGAAGCGCCCGTGGTCTTGCTGCTGGTGCCAGTAGTTGTCGAGGAATTGCCGGTAATCCGCGACCTTGGCGGGGTTGTCCAGCTCCACCCAGAACTGCAGCCACGTGCAGTCATTGCTTTTGCGGTCGTCGGCGCCGTTGCCCCAGCATGAAAAGTGATCGTTGAAGGAGAACTTCAGCTCCAGCGCGGTTTGCAGCGGCAGGAAAAACTCATCGACACTGCCAAAAATGCGTCCCCCGTGTTGCGCGTAAAACTTGGGTTGCGGATGCCAGTCGCGCACCACCCCGATTACGCGGAAATCGGTGTTGTTCAGGCTGACGGTCTGGCCAATCCCGCTGGCACTGCCGAACAGCTTGCGGTCGAGGGCGGCACCCAGCACCACCACCCTGGCACGTTCCTGATCCTGCATCGGCGTCCAGCCGCCACCGGCGCGAAATGGCACGCCAAACATCGGAAAGAAATCCGACGTTACGTACTGCCCACGCTCGAAGAACGGGTGCAGGTCGGCGCGGGCAGGCCGTACCGCAATCGAACCGGCATCCATCGCCGCCTGCCGGTTGGCGCGCGCAGCGTGCAGCAGGTTCATCGCATCCGGCCAGGTGAATCCGTCGGGCGTGCCACGAACGCCGGTATGGGCCGCCTTGGCATGCTCCAGCGTCCGCGGATCGAGCATCGGCACGAACAATTTCGCGCTGCGGCCCGGCAGCGGATCGCCGGACATCACGTGCAGCACGGTGATCATGGTCATGCTGGCGCCGATGCCGAGACCGATCGCGAGCACCATCAAGGCGCTCAGGATCGGCGTGCGCTTGAGGCTCCGCCATGCGAGTTCGATGTAATAGCCGAACATGCCGCCTCCTCGTTTTGAACTTCGCTGCCCGGCCGGCGCATGCCGCCGGGCAAGCCGTCGCCGCGGCTCCTCGCGGATTCACGCCGCGCCGAGCACGCCATCGCCGCACGCCGGCATGACGATAGCCCGATGTATGTAAAGCATTTTTGATGCCGCCGGCCGCGAAGAAATTACTGCCACAAAATCAAGGCGGTACGGAGCAACCACGGATTGGGAAAGTGTCCGCGGACACCCCGCGGACATGTCCGGACAGGTAGCGAGAGCTTGCGCCAGCAGCTTGTCCAGTCGCGTACGCCGGCTCAAGGAGCGCAGCGACGGAGCCGGCATTTCTGCCCGTCCCTGAGCTGCCAGCTCCGGCCTTCGGCTTCGAGCCGGCCTGCCCGAACACTGAAAGCCTTTCTCTTTGCGAACGCCTGCCCCGGCCACGGGGTCGAGAAGCTGATTTGGATGCAATCCATCCCGCCCCGGGTTACCTGCCGGTTGCGCTCTGGCGGTCAGCCAGCAGCCGCACCAAGTCGCGGGCGCCGTGGAACACCGCAATGATGGTCACGACATCTCTCGCCACCTGATACACGATCAGGTATGGCAAGCCCGCAACCGCAAGCTCGCGGGTCTCCGGCAACCGACCGGCATGACCCATCTCTGGAAAATCAGCCAGCCGCTCGGCGGTTGCGGAAATCGTGCGAAAGACTTTCCGGGCAGCGGCCAGGTTGTCGAGCTGGACGTCGTCGATGATGGCCTTCAGGTCGCGAGTTGCCGACGCCGCGAAGGTGACCCGCATCAACGCTGCCAGCCGTGCGAGGCTGCAATCTCCGCAAGCACGTCATCGGCTGGACGTACCCGGCCTGCACGCGCGTCCGCAAGGCCCGCCTTGATGCGCTCGACCTGCCAGGCATTGGCATCCAGATATTGCTGGATCGCCTGATTGACGATGTAGTTGCGTGAGCGGTCCATGGCACCGGCCAGCGCGTCGATGGCGCTGACCGTATGCTTGTCGGTACGAACCGTGATCGGGGCGGTGCCCGTTTCCTGAGCCATAAGGAACCTCATGTGTTCAAGTGTAACCATTGCACGTTTGGAGGGCCGACGAAGTCCCCGCGGGCCGGCTTCGAGCGGGATTGGCTTTGCCCGGTTTGGCGATGGTCATTTTCGTGTACGATCGCCAGCAGTTCGCACGCGCTTTCAC
>JBOHYT010000386.1:0-2338 GCA_050738055.1 Rhodanobacteraceae bacterium | reverse complement strand
GCGCGTCACGCCACGGCGTATTCCGCGCTCGGGTGGATGCGCTTCACGCGGCGCAGCGTGTTCGTGTCGGTGTGGTCCATTTCCTTGCCGCCCAAGGCAGCCAGCTTCAGGACCAGCGTCTGTTCATAGGTAAAGCTGTCGTCATCGTTGAACTTGAAGGTGCTCTTGAAGCCCCTGAGTTCCGCGCGTTCGAGCAGGTATTTGTTCTGCAATATGCCGTAGCAGGGCTCGCCGGGTTTCGCGTTGAAATGCACGACTTTGTCGCCGGGCTTGGCATCGCTGCCGGCCTGGATCGCGATGCCCCGGCCAAATACCACGGTACGTATCACCTGGCCGTTGGTCTTGTCCCACAGCAGGAAACCGACTTCATCGTGGAACGGATCCATGCCTTCCTCGCCGTGCCGCCAGGCGGTCATGCCGTAGTTGAGCCCCCACAGCACCTGCTTGCCGTTTTCCTGGATCGGAATGGGCTTGAAAAAGGCTTTTTCGAAATAGCCCGTCTCGGCCGTTTCGTCGTCCTGGTTGTGGAAGGAAAGGTCAGTGCCGCCATCGCCTTCCCAATAGCCGACCAGCGGCGTCAGCGGGCCGAGCTTCTGTGGCCCGTGGAATTTCTCGGTCAACCTGCGAATTTTCTTGTCTGTCGCCTTGTCCATTTCTGCACTCCTCATGTGGGCTGCACCAACCGGCACCGTAGCACCTTGTCGTTATCAGCGACAATTGATTGAAGTTATCGAATTGATAGCTCAAGCCTATTGCAAAGCGAACATGAATACCGACATTCGGAGCGGCTTTTGTGGAAAGTCAGGCCATGGATGGCCGTTTTGGTCTTTCCGTGCACGAGATGGCGCCCACAGCCAACCGCATTCAACGGAGCAGCGATCAGGGATGATCGCAATATTCATCTATGCAGGTCACCGGCGGCTTCCGGCTGGTAATGGATCGCGGTGACCTTGAGTTTCAGCGTGCGGCCATCGTTGCCGGGCCAGTCGATGCCCTGGCCGACGTGCAACCCGAGCAACGCGCTGCCCACCGGCGCCAGCACCGAGACCTTGCCCTCGTCGGCATTGGCTTCCTTCGGATACACCAGCGTCAATGTGTAGTGCTTGTCGCTCGATTCGTCGACGCAATCGGCCGACGAGTTCATGCTGACCACGTCGTGCGGCATCTCGGTCGGCTCGACGATGTCGCCGCGGTCGAACTCCTCGCGCAACTTTTTGGCCACCGGCGAATCCCGCAGCGCAGGCGCGTCCAGCAGGCGCTCGATGCGTTCGACATCGAGGCGGGAAAGGATGATCGGGGTCCGGGTGTCCATGTCAGGCCTTTGCTCGGGTCTTGCGACCAACATAGCGAGGCCGGCGCGATTTCACAACGGGTGGCGCGGGCGATCGCGCGGGCAGGGTGGCGGGGTCGAGCAGCGCGCGCGGCAGGCTTTTGAAAACCTCCGCGAGTTGCCGGAGGAATCCATCCATCGCCGAGCTTCGACGCCAGAAGATCGCGATCCGGCGGCTGGGCGCGTGGCTGCGAAACGGAGTCAGGTGCACGTTCGCGGTGCGCGCGATCGGCGGCTGTACCGCCAGCACCGGCAGCAGCGTAACCCCGACGTCGGCCGCGACCATCTGGCGCAGCGTTTCGAGGCTGGTGGCACGGAAGCCCTGCCGCTCGTCGGCGCCGGACATCCGGCAGACTTCCAGCGCCTGGTCGCGCAGGCAGTGGCCATCTTCCAGCAGCAGCAGCCGCTGGCCTTCGAGGTCGGCGAGCTTCAACGTGCGCCTCCCGGCCAGCGGATGCGCGTCCGGCGCGGCCAGCAGGAACGGCTCCTCGAACAGGAATTCAGCGTGCAGCGTGTCATCGTGCACCGGCAGCGCGAGGATCGCGGCGTCGAGCTTGCCCTCGCGCAGGCGCTGCACCAGTTCGGGGGTTTTTTCCTCGACCAGCAACAGTTCCAGCCGCGGGAAGCGTTCGCGGATCGTGCCGAGCACGTGCGGCAGCAGATAGGGGCCGAGCGTCGGGAAGATGCCGAGGCGCAGCGTGCCGGCTTCCGGATCCTGGTCGCGGTGCGCGATGCGCCGGATCTGCTCGACCTCGTTCAGCACCTCGCGGGCGCGTGCGACGATCTGCTTGCCGGCATCTGTCAGCAGCACCTTGCGCGGGGTCCGCTCGACCAGCGTCACCCCCAATTCGTCCTCGAGCTTCCGGATCTGGGTCGACAGGGTCGGCTGGCTGACGAAACTCGCGTCGGCCGCGCGGCCGAAATGCCGATGGTCGGCGAGGGCAACGAGATATTGGAGATCGCGCAGGTTCATGTCGGCGTGACGGATGGTCTGCTGGACGCGCAGGG
>JBOHYT010000385.1:0-3853 GCA_050738055.1 Rhodanobacteraceae bacterium | reverse complement strand
CCCATGGACTTGGCCGTTGTGCAAAAGATCGGCGGCGATTTATTTCTATATTCGCCGATCTTTTGCAAACAAAAGATCGGCGAATGCACGCGCCACACGCCGGTCTTGGCGTCCGCAGCACCCACCTTGGCCCACGTGGGCAGCGGCCCACGCACGCCTGTCTGCCCGGCCAAGTGGGGGCAACGTGGCGTCCGGGCGGCGCGTTCCAGGAACCCTGGCCACAGCCATACAAAGGTGGGGACGGCGCCAGCGGGAATCGCCATGCTGGGACAGGAATCGTGGCGAATGGGCGGGGCAGGTTGGGACGGCGCCAGCGGGAATCGCCATGCCGGGACAGGAATCATCACAATCACCCTCGATGCGCGCGGGATGGCAGCGCTGGCGGCGATCGACTTCGACACGCTCAGCGTGTCTCACAGACAGCGTGGGCCACCTTGGCCGGTGCTCCAATGGGTCCGCTCGCTCAATAAGGAGGGCTGCCACGTGTTCGTCGGATTGGATGTTGGTTACGGTCAAACCAAATTGTCGTACGCACCGCCGGTCGGGCTTCGCAAGGATCTCGTCTGGCCCTCCGGGGCCGCTCCCATCGAGTACTGCGACACCCAGATCATCGCGTCCGCCAATGGCGCCAGGCACCCGCTGGCGTCGGGCATGGAAATCCGGATCGCTGGTCGCCGGTTCGGTGCGTTGATGCCGCCCGACGCGATCAGCGGTGGGATGCCCTATCTGCATGAGGACTACCCAGCCACCCCCGAGTACCTGGCGCTCGCAGTCGCGGCCCTTTCCCACGTGCCTGGCAACTGGATCGACGTGCTGGTCACCGGCCTGCCGGTGGCCCATCATCGGGAGCCGGCCAAGCGCGAAGCCCTCCGGGCCCGCCTGTGCCGCCAGCATGCAGTGAATGGTCGCACTCTTACTGTGGCTCGCGTTGAGGTGGTCGCGCAGGGCCTCGGCGCCTTCGTCAGCAATTCTCATCCTCACAAGAAACGGAAATTAACCGATTGATAGTAAACGGGAATTTTTGTTCATTTTCGGACGTCTACCGGCGAGCCGGTCGGTTGGCGAAGCAAGCTCCCCTTGCAGCGCAAATCGTTTCTTTAGGGGCACCGGCCACCGCACGCGGCGGTTGAATGGCTCACAAGAAACAAAAATCGTAAGTCCTTGTTTTCTGGTCAAGAGCACGAATCGGTCGGTCGAGTCTCAAGCGGTGGACGCCAATGGGGACACTGCAAAGCCCAGCGAGGCGGCACGGCGCTTGAGCGCGCCCGACTCGGGTGGTCGGATCGCGACGACGCGCAAAACTGCGCTTTGAACTGGTGATTTCCGAGATACGTATTGCGAATCGTTCGCATTAGCCTTAGTATCTGCTGCGCAAGGCGTATGGACGTGTCCATGCGCTCCAATCCAACGATTGCGTTGCAGCATGCTCGCGCCCGATTCGACGTCAAGGTGTTGACATCGCCAAGGCCGTGTTGTCATCGCCGCGATGCACAACACGGCCCGACCGTCCATGCTCCGTACCCACCGCAAGCACGCCGCCAGCAAGTGCGGGCAGTTTCTTCTCGTTGTTTCCACCCTGGCGGCCGGCATTGCCGCAAGCCTGTCCGCGCAGGCCGCAACAGGCACGTCAGGCCGGACGCCCTCGCCGCGACCGCACACCGCGGTTGCGCCAATCGTTGCGGGCGCAGCCTTGGCGCCGACCCAGTTGCTGCCGATCAGCGTGATCGGGTACATCGACCGTTACCGGATCACGGCGACAACGACCGCGACACGCACCGACACGCCACTGATCGACATTCCGCAGACGATCGAGGCGATCCCCATCCAGTTGCTCCACGACCAGGGCGCCAACACGCTGGGCGACGCCATGCGCAACGCGCCAGGGGTGTCGGTGGCACAAGGCGAAGGCAACCGCGACCAGTTCGTGATCCGCGGTGTCTCGACCAAAGCGGACTTCTTCATCAACGGCGTGCGTGACGATACGGAATATTTCCGTGACCTGTACAACCTGCGCGAGGTGGACGTGTTGCAGGGACCTGCGGCACTGCTGTTCGGCCGCGGCAATTCCGGCGGACTGGTCAACCTGGTCACCAAGCAGCCCGAGCGTTTCGCGATTGGTCAGGTCAATCTTGATGCAGGCGGCTACGGATTCCTGCGCGGCACGCTCGATCTCGGCGATGCACTTGACGACAACGCCGCCTTCCGCGTCAACGCGATGGCCCAGCGCAACGGCGGCGATTACGGTTTCCGCGACCATTACTTCGAACACCGCTACGGCGTCGACCCGGAATTCAAGTTCTGGCTGGGCGACAACACCACCTTCGAGTTCGGCGCCAGCGGACTGGATGAACGGCAGTTCGCCGATCGCGGCATCCCGTCCCGCGGCGATCGCCCCGTGGACGTACCGCGCCAGACGTTTTTCGGATCACCAACTCAAAACCATGTACGCATCTCCGTGGGAGAGGCGCACGCGCGGCTCACCCACGACATCAACGATCACCTCGAATTCAGCGACACGCTGCGGATCAGCCGCACCAATCATTTCTACCAGAACATGTATCCCGGGAGTTCGGTCGCCAGCGACGACACCTTCAGCATGAAGGGGTACTACCACGGCAACGGCCGCACCAGCGTGTTCAACCACGCCGATCTCACCTACACCGGAGATACCGGCGCCATCCACCACAAGCTGCTGGTCGGGCTCGACCTGGGCTACCAGCGCGACAGCGATTACAAGGTCAACGCGCAAACGATCAAGAACGTGCCGTTGTCCGATCCGGATGTGGTCGGCTCGTTCAACCAGCCCGACCGCAACAACGGCGCCCAGGCCAGCTCCCAGAACCTGTACGCGCAGGACCAGCTCAGTTGGGGCGACCACTGGAAAGCGCTGGTGGGTGTGGCTTGGGAACGTTTCCAGGTGAGTGCGCAATACCACCTGTTGCCCGCGGGCGCGGAAACGCGGCACACCGACACCGCGTTCACCCCGCGGGTCGGCCTGATCTACCAGCCGGTGCCGAACGACTCGCTCTACGCATCGGTATCGCGCACCTTCACGCCGCAGGGTGCCAACCTCGCGTTGTCGCTGAAAAGCCCGGTCGGCGCGGACCTTGCGGCCGAGACCGCGACCAACTACGAGATAGGCAACAAGCTGGACCTGCTTGGCAACCGGCTTTCGCTGAGCGCGGCACTGTTCCAACTGGACATGAAAAACATCCTCACCACCGACCCGCTGGATCCCGGCATTTTGGTGTTGACCGGCGCGCAGCGGAATCGCGGGTTCGAGTTCTCGGCCACCGGCGACCTCACCCGCAAATGGAGCCTCAACGCCGATTACGCCTATATCGACGCCAGGATCACCAGTGCGACCACGGACGGGGCAGCCGGCGCCGTCGCCGGGCTGGTGCCCTACAACCAAGCCTCGTTATGGACACGCTACGCCATCACCGACCACTGGGGCATCGGCGGCGGCCTGCTGGGGCGCTCGCGCGCTTTCAACTCCTTCAGCGGCGCGGTCGTGCTTCCGGGTTACGCGCGCGTCGACGTGATGGCCTACTACCAGCACGCACGCTATCGCATCCAGTTGAACCTCAGGAACCTCTTCGACCGGCGCTATTACGCCACCGCCAACGGCGACAACCAGATCATGCCCGGCGCCCCGCGAGAGGTATTCCTGAGCTTCCGCGCCGATCTCTGACGCACGGTGGGGCACGATCGCAGCGGGTGCCCGCACGGCCGCCCGCGACGCGTGATAATACGCGGCTTTCCCGAACACGAAGCTGCGATGGATTTCACACCCGGGCAACGTTGGGTTTCCGAAGCCGAGCCGGAACTTGGCCTCGGCACGGTCCTGCGC
>JBOHYT010000384.1:0-8968 GCA_050738055.1 Rhodanobacteraceae bacterium | reverse complement strand
GTTTTACTGGTCCCCTTTTGCGTGCGCGTTTCCAATTGACGCCCACAAAGAACACGTAACGCCCTTTCAAGTACGGCTCCAGCAAGCACAGCGGCTGGAATGTGATCAAAATTTCCCGTCGTTCCCTCCTGCATGAGCATATTTGCCTGACCAAGGTAATCGGCCGTGGCCTCCGCCTCGACCATTACAGACAGATGCTCGAACATTCCACCGTCAAAGTCGGCCCTAATGGCATTTAGGGTTGCCAGAACAAATTGCGCTGATTGCGGATTGCATTCCAGAATTCGAATACCCTTCGGAAGATCAGCATGGGCGCTTCCTGGCGGAATTACTCGATCCAAAAGGGAGGCGGAATTTGTAATCAGTTCGACGAATTCTAAATATGGAACAACTTCAGATGTATGGCCCCCGCCTATTTGTTGTCCGCCCCAGGTTTCGCGTGGTGGCCGGTCAATTGTCCGACGGCTGCCCCAAACCCACTCCGCCTTCTTGATGAGAATTGTGAATTGAAGTAACAGTTCTTTTTTGGCAGCCTTTTCTGACGACACCGTTTTCTCCCATTATACATGCACCATCCGATTGTACGCACCGGCCACGTCAATTTTAACCTCGTTTGCCTAGCCACTGGCGGTTTGGGACATGCTAACCGGGGCAAAAACCTTGGAGATGGGTCGGGAGGCGCCGGTGGCCACGCCGGCAAGAACCTTGGCGGCAGGGGCGTAGCGCTCGAAATGGCCCAATCCCAGTAATCGGATCGTTTCAGTGTTCCGTATCCCTCGGAGGGCAGGGATCGTTGCCAGGGGGAATCGTGTCCTTGCTCCGGATTTTTCCGTCTCTGCCCTTTGTGGTGAGTTCGCCACCACCTTGGTTGTGGAGCATAAGACGCGCGGCGGCCTCTGCTTCCGCCTGGGTTTCGTGAAGGCTTGATGCCTTGCCCGCGTCGTACCGCTTGTTTTCCCAAAGGCCACCTGGACGGCGTGAAACAATTCTGTCGCGACCTTTTGCCACTGTTATTTTCCTTTCGTTTTTCTAAGTCAAAAACTTCCTACGCTTGCGCCAGCCCTGTTTGAATCGAAATGACTGGCGCTTGGACCCCGGAGGACCGAAAGAAGCCCGGATCGAGACCACAAATACTTTCAACTGTCTTTGAAAATAACCCTACACGAAGTTCCAGCTCTTCTTCGGTGAACATTTCCTTGTCGAAGAGGGATGTAAAGCACTTCGATATTAGGTGCGGCTCTTCCGCTTTGAAGGAGTCGTCAAAGGGTTCCTGTTTCTTCCAGCCCCTTGCAGATAGATTTTTGTATAGGCGGACGTATTTAAGGTTGGAAATCAGATTGAGTGTGTTTGCCCGATAAAGAATTGCCGCCACCGAAACCCGCCAGTGAGCTTTTAGCGAGCACAACTGATCTAAATTAGACCTAGGGTCAAAGGTTTGAAGAAAGGATTGGGCCGGCAGGAGAAAAGCGGCGGCAAAGGAATTTGCCTGACGTTCTAGGAGATCCATATGTGCGGTTTTCTCGCGCCATTCGTTGGGAATTTCCCGGTGCAGAATGAGGTGGCCTAATTCATGTGCCGCGTCAAACCGACTCCGAAATGGTGATTGCTTATCTGTTGCAAGCATCACGTAACCAGTTTTAAGGTCGCGATCCCATGTGGAAAATGCATCCACATCAGCTTCGCCAACCGTTGACCGGGCGACAAATATTCGATTTACCTCCAAAAGGTTTATCACATTGCTGATTGGGCCCAACGTGAGTCCCCAAAAGTGTCGCAGCTCCTCCGCAAGGGTCGCAATGCTAGAATCATTAAGATCGCTAACCTGCTGCAACGGTATCGCGTTCGGCAGATTCGCCGGCTTCAGGTCAAAGTATTCGTAGAGCAAATGGACTACTCGTGAAAAAAATCGGATCCGCTGGGTTGCCCTATGATACGCCGATTTAAGGGTACGCTTTCGAGATCGAAAATACGGCATGGTGATGTTTGAAGCCGTGTCCGTGTCAATCATGAACGCCGTAACCGGTACTTCTAAGGTTAGTGCTAATCGTCGAATGGTATCCGGCAACGGAGGATATTTACCGGCCTCTGCAGCATACAGGGATTGTTTGCTCAAATTCAAATGGCTTGCCAGCATGGAGACTGAAATACCACGTGCTTCACGAATCTCACGCAGCCGCGCTCCAACAAATTGAGGCGTGCTGGCCATTACTCGGCCCTCTTCGATCGTTCTCGCTTAGCATCCTGACGAGCCCGAGCTTCTTCACGAATTTTAGGCACTTCGGGCACCGGAATGTGATTTACTTTTTGCGAGCCAGAACTCAAGACGGGTTGGTCATGCGAGGTTGATTCTTTGTTCGGAGAAAGAGAGTCTTCGCTCACATTCCTGAACTCCTGAGGAAACATTCGGTCGAGCCGAAGCTGTTCGTATGTCTTTCCATCCCGACCGATAAAATCAATTCGAACCACATCTACCTTATCGCCATCGAGGCAGTAGGCCACAACAACGTAAAACCTATTGCCGTGTGCTTGGATAGGCATTCCCGGGAATGGCAAAGATCCCTGCCCGGTCCACAATTCCTGTCGATAATTGGCGTGGGGCAGCGGAGCACTTGCGCTACCCACCTTGGCGAAGGTCATGGTTACTGGATGCTTCCCTACGAAGTCCAGTTGGGCATGGTGGTGAAGTCCGCTCTTTATTAGCCGTGATCTGGCAATCCTTAGCCTTTTTCCGATCTGTACCATGACATCTTGACTTAGGGCATAACGAAAATTTCCAGTAGTCAGCCCCACTTGTTCCCTACTGACCGATTTTTGCATGCTGCGCCGAGCTTCGTAGGCGACTGCTTGGAGGTTCCTAATCATTTCGCACAAAAATGCTTCGCCAACGGTTTCAAGGAAGCAGTCCCGCGCTGTTTGTGGGGTATCCTCACCGGTATCCATGTGTCGGCTCCTTTCGCGGCATTCTACCACCTCGACGTCACGTGAAACAGGAAATTGTGTCGAAAATTCATGTGAGCCAAGAATTTCCTCCTGAAACGTCAGGTCAAATGGTCGGATGTGTGGCGAAGTTTTTCAAATCAGTTGTGACGTGCCCAATTTGCAATTCACGCCCGGCAGTTTTCGATCTGCCAAGACCCCCAAACCCACGACCTGCAGTTGAAATGCGGATGGTCGTTGGTTTGATTCAGGTCGCGTATCCACGTGAGGGAACGCGGGTCCTATCCCTCTTTTTCACTGTGCAAATGGGGGTCTTTGGGGGCGCTATTGGTGGGCTAAAAACTTGTCCAGGTCAGTGCACGGAACGGTTGTTTCCGCGGGGAGTGGTGCCTAACCTGGCCTACCGGCTTGAGGCATGGCGTGTCCGCTAACCGATAAACACAGCTTCTTGGCCGTAAAGGATTGGGCTCTTGCGTGGCTTAGAAATCGCTCCCGGCTAAACTCGGACCATGGACCTGCGGAGTAGAAATTCGTTGCTGTATCCGGCTGCGGTGCGGGGGCGGGGCGGTTGGCCTCGATGGGCCGGCTCGGGGAAGGGGGGTTTCATGAAAACCTCGGAAAATGCGGGGTTCTCCGATTTCGGGTCGCGGGGTTTTCGGAAACGATGCGTTGGGCACGGGTCGGGTGCGGTTCCGCGCGATGGAGCGGCGGGGGAACTCTGATTGCGCTTGTTTGACAGGGGTCGCGCGGAAGAAGGGTGAGGCAGGCACCGGTTCCAGGGTTGGCCTGCGGCCAACCCTTCGCTGTCCCATTTTGCGCCGTTGGCGCACAGAAAACAATCGCAGGAAGAGGTTGGGGGGGCTCGGGTACAAGAATGCTTGGGGGCACAGTGGAAATGCGACCGAATCCGCTTGGATGCGGGACGGAGGGAATTAACGGGGGTTCGTATCCTACGGCACAATCGACCCGGTTTGTTGTTGGCGCTTTTGGCAGAGAGCCAGAGGGGCGGGTGAACGATTTGGCGGCGGGTGCGGTTCCGCGCGATGGAGCGGCGGGGGAACCCTGATCGCGCTTGTTTGACAGGGGTCGCGCGGCAAAGGAAGTTGGGCCGGCCGCCTTCCCAGGACTTACGGCTCTGTTCGACAGGGTCCGCGCTCTGGGCTGCACTCGACCGGGGGGCCTTCGACTGGGGCCTACTTCGCATCTTTTGAGAGGGGCGGCGGGGGCGGTTTGAGCGAAGCGCGGGTGAGAGCACTTGCGCTCGCAGGCGCGCGCTGCGCAAGAGGAGAAAAGGCGCGGGCTTCGCTCGCACTTTTTATGCATGGACTTTTTATGCATGGGACAGCGTCCCCAATGGCACAATGTTTCGGGCGTTCGAGGGGAAGGGGTGGACTGCCGGAGCCGGATGGACGGACCCAACGAAGAAGCCGGTCTGGGGACCGGCGGGCACAGCGAAGAGAGCGCGAGGCGCGCTGACCCGCGGAAACGCTCGCTGACTCGCTGGACACGGGCTGGTCAGCCCGTGCCACGTCGGAATGCGCGCTCCCAGCATGGCGGCGGGGGGCTCGCGTGGATCGGTTCGCCAACGATCCTCTGTTCCCTGTCTCCTGCTCCTGCTCCTGCTCCTGCTGCCTGTTTGCCATGCGATCGGCTTGCCCACGCGGGCTACCACTGGGTATAATCACGGCTACCATGACCAACCAGTACAGCAACGTCAGCGACCCGCTCTACCGCAAAATCGCCGAAGACATCAAGGCGGCCATTCGCACCGGCGTGTGGAAGTACGGCCAGCGCATTCCCAGCGAACGCGAGCTGATGCCCAAATACCAGGTTTCCCGCATCACCGCTCGCCAAGCCCTCCAGATCATCGAACAGGAGGGGCTGATCAGCCGCAGCCGCGGCAAGGGTTCCATCGTCACTTACAAACCCGACGCGCAGGCCAACCAGCCCAAGCACACCTTCGGCTTCCTGACCTACCTGAACCTGGAAACCATGAGTTCCGACTATCCCTTCGTGCCGGTGATGCAGGCCTTCCAGGTGGCCGTCGACAAGGCCGGCGGCCGGATCGAGTTTGTCCAGACGCCCGACCAGGAACGCAAGGCCATCCGGCCTGAAGTCATCGACCGGCTGATCCAGGCCAAGGTCGAAGCGGTCGCCACCTTCCGCATGACCGGCGAACGCTACATGGAACGGGTGATGTTGAACGGCATCCGGCTGGTCGCCATCGACCACCGCGCCGAGAACCCCAAGATCGGCTGCGTCAGCGTCGATCACGACCAGATCGTGCGGACGGCGCTGAACTACCTGATGCGCCGCGGCCACGAACGGATCGCTTTCGTCGCCGGCCTGCGGGAACCGCCTCCGCCGCCGCCCGGCGCCGCGCCGAACACGCCGCCGAAGCGGCCCACCGTCGACCGCGACGCGTACCTGATGAGCCTCCGGCTGAAATCGATCGCCACCGAACTGGGGCTGAATCCCGAAAAGGTGCAGGCGCTCAGCATCCCCGCCGCGCTCGAGGAATCCAAGAGCGCGCTCAACCATATCCTGGCGCAAGCGGACCGGCCGACCGGCTTTTTCTTTTACGACTACCGGCTGGGCCTGCGCGCCAAAGTCTGCGCGCTGGAGAAGAAGCTCGAATCGGTCCAGGAGTTCGACCACCTGCTGTACAACCCGTCGCCGAAGGCGGCCAAGACGCACACGCACATCGCCGTGGACTACTACCAGATGGGCACCATCGCGGCGGAACTGCTGATGCGGCCGATCGGCGACATTGCCATGACCGGCCTGAAGGTGCTGGTGCCCGGCGCGCTGATCGTGCGGCGCAAGTCCCGCGCCGGGCAAACGACCAAGCGGCTCGACGCCATTTCCATCGACCCCAAAGAACCGCCCGACCACATCCCGGCGGAGTAACCGGCCGTCGCCTTTCTCAGGCGCGGTTTGACGCGCCGTCCTTCGATTTCTATACCCCTGCGCCCAGTTCAAGAGAGCAACGGCGCCGGCTCCGCCGGCCTTTTTTTCGGCGGACCTGTTTTCGGTGGACCGGGCGATCCGCGCTCCCAGCAAAAGAAACCGGCGCCACGGGAACCCCCGTCGCGCCGGTCTGCAAGGCATCCGAGTTCGACCCGATCGAGCGACCCGGCCAATCTCATCTGCAAAAGGCGTTACGCCTCGAAGCGCTTGCTCACGTCGTCCCAGTTCACCACGTTCCAGAACGCGGTGACATAGGCGGCGCGCTTGTTTTGGTACTTCAGGTAGTAGGCGTGTTCCCAGACATCGAGCACCAGCAGCGGCGTGACGCCCCACTGGGTGAGGTTCTGGTGTTTTTCGGAGGTCAGGATTTCGAGCTTGCCGTCGGCCTGCTTGACCAGCAGCCCCCAGCCGGAGCCTTCCACCGCGCCGGAAGCCGCGCTGAACTGCGCTTTGAACTTGTCGAAGCTGCCGAACTTGCCGTGGATGGCATCGGCCAGCTTGCCCTTCGGCGCGCCGCCTTTGCCCGGGCCCATGTTGGCCCAGAAGATGCAGTGCAAAAAGTGGCCCGAACCGTGGAAGGCGAGTTCCCGCGAAAGGTGCTTGACCGAGGAGAAATCCCCGGCTTCGCGCGCCGCGGCGAGTTTCGATTCGGCGGCGTTCAGCCCGTCCACGTATCCTTTGTGGTGGATGTCGTGGTGGAGCTTCATGGTCTGTTCGTCGATGTGCGGCTCCAACGCGTTGTACGCATACGGAAGCGGCGGCAATTCGTGTGGCATGTGCGTTCCCCCCTGTCTGTGACCTGAACGTGAAATGAACCCTGCGATCCTGCCAGATCGCTGACGATTGAGGCTTTTAATTTTAGGCCGAACTGTGGGATGAAAAGGCGGGGCGGGGATTTTTGAGGGCGGCGGGTCGAATGCGAGTGGACCTCCTCAGGAAAAACGGGCTTCCCGCGCGGAAAACAGGAGGGTTGGTGCGTCGTTTCGATCGGCGGTACACTGGAATTCCTGCCAAGGACTGGTTGAAACCTACACGGCGACCGTATATACTTTGGATATACGCTGGAGGAACGCGGTAATGCAGAAGAAACTGACTCGCCATGGCAACAGCTACGCGCTGGTGATCGACAAGCCGATTTTGGATCTGCTTCAGGCCAAACCTTCGACCCGGTTTGAGGTCGTCACCGACGGCAATTCGCTGGTGCTCACGCCGGTGCGCGGCAACCGGCAGGACAAGAAGTTCGAAGACGCGTTGAAAATGGTGCACCGGCGGTTTGGACGGGCGCTTAAGCGGCTTGCGGAATAGCCCATGCCGCCGACTTTTTTGACGATCGACCAAGTGATTCGGATTCACCGCAGCATGATCGAAACCTATGGCGGCAGCATGGGGATTCTGGATCAGGCGATGTTGAAGTCGGCTGTGGCCATGCCGCAGGCGACCTTCGGGGGCCAATTTCTGCACGGCGATCTGTATGCCATGGCAGCGGCCTACCTGTATCATTTGGTTCAGAATCACTCCTTTCAGGACGGGAACAAGCGCGTTGGCGCGGCGGCGGCGGTGGTTTTTCTCGCTGTGAACGACATTACGATTCAGGCCGATCAGGACGGTTTGGCGGAGCTCACGCTGCGGGTGGCCACCGGCCAAGCCGACAAAGAGGCAATAGCAGAGTTTTTCCGAGAGCGAAGTGAATAGGTCCAAATCCGATAGCGTATGTTACGGTCGCACGGGCCAAATAATCCGGCTGGGGCGCGTCATTCTGGGGCGTGTTTGCTTGCTGCCCGGGGAATCGCGGCACAATAACCGTCTTTGACGCCCGCGGTCCGAGGCTTGATCTCTCGCGGCGGACGTGCTTCGCCCCACTTTTTACTCCGCTTCGAACCCCCATTGCAATTGAAGGAGATTTCCCATGGCAGACAAGAAGGTTCGCGTTGGTTTGATCGGCGTGGGCGGCATCGCGCAGGCGCACATGAACCGCTTCGGTTCCATCCCCGAATGCGAAGTGACCTGTTTCTGCGATCCGAGCGAAGAAATGCGCAAGAAGGCGCCTTCGCGGCACGCCTGCATGGCCAACGCCAAGGGGTTCGCGACGGAGAAGGAACTGATCGAATCGGGCCTGTGCGACGCGGTCGAAATCAATTCGCCGCACGCGCTGCACCGCGACCAGATCGTCGCGGCGCTGAATGCCGGGCTGCACGTGCTGACCGAAAAGCCGATTGCCAACTCGGTGGCGGAAATCAAGGACATCATCGCCGCGGAGAAGAAATCGGGCAAGTTCTGTTCGATCAGCTATCAGCGCCATTTCCAGGGCGATTTCCGGCTGATGCGCCGGTTGGTGGTGGAAGGCGCGATCGGCAACGTGATTCAGGTGTGCAGCTTCCTATCGCAGGACTGGTACGCATCGCAGACGGGCACCTGGCGTCAGAAGAAGGCGGTTTCCGGCGGCGGGCAGATTCACGATTCCGGTTCGCACATCCTGGACATGCAGTTGTGGGTGAGCGGCCTGACGGCGGAGCAGGTGAGCTGCGTGCAGCAGAACTTCGGCCGCGAAGTGGACATCAATTCGGCCGTGAGCGTGATGTACAAGGGCGGGGCGATCGGGACGATCACCATCGCCGGCCGCGCGCCGGAGTGGTGCGAAGAGTTCACCATTTTCGGCGAAAAGGGTGCGCTGTTCTACCGCAACGGCATCGTGACGATGCAGCAGAACGGGCCGGAAGGCGTGATCATTTCGAACTTTGTGAAGCCCCGCGATCAGGGCTCCCCGAACCACAACTTCATCGCCGCGATTCAGGGCAAGGCGGAACTGGAAGTGCGTCCGGAGATCGGGCTGCGCGTGATCCAGTTGACCGAAGCGGCATGGGAGTCGGCGGCGCTGGGCGGCCAGCCGGTGAAGGTCAAGACCGTCTAATACTACAACGCGAGTTTGGTTTGAGCCGCAGGAAAACGGGAAAGCGGATCGCGGCTTCGCCGCGGTTTTTTGGCCACGGGCGATAGGCCCGTGCCACCTATGCCGACGGTGGTTTGAACGGCGACTCGCGAATGTCGCGTTGTCGTGCTAAGA
>JBOHYT010000383.1:0-5470 GCA_050738055.1 Rhodanobacteraceae bacterium | reverse complement strand
CGTTCTAAAAATAGCGCCATTCGGCGAACACGCCCGCTCTTCGCCTCAACCGTGCATTCCGCTCCGCGAGCGCACGCCCCCCCGCGAGCGCCGATCATCAAACCAGCTTCTTCCCCCATTCCTTTATATTTCCCAGCCCCACCCATAACGCATGCAGGAACCTGAAACGACCCAAACCATGTATTTTCAGCGCGTGCCCCATTTTCAAACCCTCCCCTTGCGAACATTCAACATTCCCTACAATCGCCAGTTCAGAGGGGGCCGATCGTGAACCATCGCACAACCCACACGCGCCCATGGCGCTCCGCAAAACGCTTGTTCCAATTGCACCTGTGCGCCGCCCTCCTGCTGCTCGTCACCCCGCTCCTCCCCGCCCAAGATGCAATGTCGCAACCGACGCCACCGCAACCGGCCTCCGCGCCCGCCCAAACCCCCGCCGAAAAATACCGCGCCGACCTCCAAACCAAACTCGACCACCGCGCCCTCCTGCCCGCCGATATCCAAGCCCTCACCACCTACCTCACCACCGCCACCCTCCCCGACGCGCTCCCATACATCCTGATCCTCGCCACCTACCAGCGCCGCGACGCTGGCGATCCCCTCGCCGCCCTCGAAACCCTCGCCCCCGCCGTGCTGCCCAAAGATGCCGCCGCCGCCTGGCTCCAAGCCAACGCCGCCGCCGAGAAAAAATCCCTCGCCCAGTGGCGCAAAGACCTCTCCGAAGCTCGCATCCACAACCTCAAACCGCTGCCCGACCAACCCACCGGCCCGTTCGAACCCTTCCCCGCCTTCGCCGACTGGAAACTCTCCCCCGAAAACACCCGCTGCGCGTTGGCCGTCGCCCGCAGCCTCGCCGATCTGAACCAGCCGCAAGCCGCCGTCACCGCCATCAACGCCATCGGCAACCAAACCGAAGACCCCCGCATCAAATCCCTCGCCGGCGAAACCGGCGGCGACATCATGTTGAACAGCCAAGCCTATTCCCAAGCCGTCGAGTTCTACCAAATCGGCCTCCAAAGCGCCGCGGCGATACACACATATCTCGGCGCCAAAGAAACCGCCGCCGACCAAGCCATCGACGCGCGCCTCAAAGCCAAACTCGCCACAGCCCAACGCCCGCTCGATATCGAAAAATACGGGCTGGGCTGGGTGCTCTACCGCGAAGCCGAAACCGCGCGCCTCCACGACGAAGACTACGCCCACGCGCTATTTCTCTATAACAACCTGGCTCAGAAGTTTCCCAAATCGGTTTTCTCCGCAGCCGCGACCTGCTATTCCATTAAGTGTCTGCTCGCCCTGTCCGATCCTTCCTTCGCCAAGCAACTCCCCGAAACCATCAAGACGCTCGAAACCCAACTCGACCACGACCAGCGCGATTACAAGCTGCTCGCCTATTCCCGCGTGCCCCAAAAAGAACTCGCCGAACTGGCCGCCGCCAACAAAGAACTGCAAGAGCGCATCGCCAGCCTGAAAGCCGCCCCGACCGGCGCCGCCGCGTTGCAAGCCGCGCAAGCGCAAGCACAGCAGTTCATCGCTGCCAGCCCGTACGGCCTGTACCGTGGCGAAGTCAAAGTGGACCTCGCGCAGTACGCCTTCCAGCAGCAGCTCGACCAGCAAGCCTCCGCCCGCCTCTACAACGACGCCTGGCAGTGGCTCGAAACCGTCGAAAAACAAAAACTCGACCTGAGCCCCTTCGACGTGCCCGAAAAAGCCAAAGAAGTCTCCGCCCCGCCTGCGATCCAAGCGCAAAAGGACTTCTGGGGCAACGAAAACAACGCGCATCTGCAAATCGGAGCCCTGGCCAACCGCCGCACGTCGAGCTGGTACCTAAACAGCCTGCGGGACCGCTGCGTGTTGGCGATCGGCTTTTTACAATTCGCCCAAGGCCATATGGACGAAGCCAAAAAGTGGTACGCCAAAGCCCTGCTCTATGACCAACGCACCGCCGACCTCGCCAAAGACGGCGAATATAACGACTACAGCCGCCTTTGCGCGGCCGCCGACCAGGGATATTTTTTTGCTCATCCGGCGGAATTGAAGCTATATGATGACCACCTGCGCTTTATCATTTCCGTGGCCGATTTCTACTACTGCTCCACGCGCTTCCAGCAGGCGGCCAACATCGCCCAACGCCTGCTCAACGGTGAATTTGGCCGGCTCACGGGTGAACAGTCCGACTACCCGCATTATCTGCTCGGCGCGGCGTATGGTCGTCTGGGCCGCCAATTTGACAGCTACGACGAATACATCCATGTTCTCGACAAGCGCGAGGGAACCTACACCGAATTGCGCGCGATGTTTGCCGCTGCAATGACCTCCTCTGATTTACCGGAACCAATGGAATCCCACGGTGTAGCATTGCTTAAGGAACTCGGATCGATCTCCGGCCCGCAGCGGGACGATTACTTCGTTCCCTACGGCCAGGTCGAATACGGTCGCGCGTTAATTGAAACCGGCAAAGTGGACGAGGGCATCGCCGTGCTAAAGGCGATCCCCAAGAAGCCGGCAACTTGGCGCGATATCGCAGACTTCTACCTCGCACATGTCGCGGCGTTGAAGGTTCAACGAACAGGACAGGTATTAAAATGAACAAAACAACCCAATTCGCGTCTTACCTTTTGGCGCTGGCCTGCTGCGTGGCGCTGACCGTACGAGCGGCGGACGACGACAATCAAACTGTGACGGCCCACGAGGGAACCGTACATTACAATCATGCGATTGACAACACCAATCAAGCGCCTGACAATTCGGTTGTTTTAATTTCGCAGACGCAAGATAACGGAGATGTTTTGATAACGACCAAAATATTCCATCCGCCAACCGATGAAAAGACCGGGAAACAATGGACCTTTGTCCAGATGCCGGGACCCAATAAAATACCTTACTGGGTGGATGTGCAGAGAGACGGCGAGAAAGGCGAGCCGGTGGTAATAGGCACTCCAACCGCCATTTACATAACCGTGACCTATCCCACCAGCGTTATTCGCGATAAAAATGCGAGCGCGTACCCACTGGTGTTCGAAGGTTTGGTGCAGCCGCCGCCTGGGGCAGGGGGCAATTCCAAACCGCACTACTATATGGTCCAGGTTGCCGCACCGCCCGACATTCAAATGGACGTAAACCGCGATGGCGATGTCACCGATGCCGACTCCGCCAACGAAACCACCATTGGTGTCATTGTCATCGCGGACAAAGACGATGCGTATCTGGACCCGGACGACCCGGCACGCCGCCGAAAGGTCCTCCTGACAAATGCTTCGGGCGGCAAAGTTCGGGTGCGGCGTGATAGTGACGATATTGAATTGCATATGAATCAAGCCTATCCAGAATCCCCGATCCAAGCCAAACTTGATCCGGACTTGTTTCAGGGTGCCAATGAAGTGGCGATCGACCCGGGAACGTACTGGATGGATGCGCTGGAACCAAGCGTCAAGGTACGCGACCACTATATTGGCGTTCTCACCCGCGATGAACCTGGCGCACCGATCGCCGACAAAGTATGCATTACAGTACTTTGGGTGCAAATCAACGGAAACACCACAAAGAGGTCCCAGCCGGCTCCAGTAAATAATGCCCACCAAGCATGGCTTGATGATGATGGTGACGATCTTATGGGGGTGCGCGAAGATACGCCCGACAGTAGCAATGGGGAAGGCTATATTGGCGGAAGAATCGAAATCCTCGGACAGATTTCGCCGCCAGACCTGAAGGAATTTGATCCGGCTTCAAAAATGACGGTGAATTTTCACGAGGATAAAGATGACCTTGAGGCCGCGTCGACCGCCGACTTCGGCTTTCTATTCCGACGTCACATTGACTACAAAGATTATTCGAACGGTTTGACCCCAGCGGATGCAAAAACCCGGTTGGACGATAGCACTGCCAGATGGCAGGATGACGATCCCGACGCGGCGAAGCAAATTTTGTATATTGCGGATAATGATTCGCCTGAAGCCAGTTTGGATGATGGCGTGTTTTTTTTTCCACACGCGAAACAATTTTGAGGAATACTCTTGTTTCAACTATACGGCCAAAACTCCCGAGCGGTGTTCCCGTCGCATGACTTGGACCTTCACGGCTGACATCGCCCTCGGAGATAACGGGAAACCGGTTTTCATTCTAAGCCCACCCAATGACGGTAAGGGAACCAATGAAGTTCAAGCGGATGGCCAACCCCTCGATCTTGCGCTCGATCTATCCAAGTTCAAGCCGGTTATCACCTCCGTTGATACCCATACTATTCAGGAGGGGGGCCCCGTCGTCGTCACGGTGACTGGAACAAACCTGATAGGTACATTTACTTTGAAGCGAGGCACGGACAGTATTCCAGCAGAGAAGGTTGAGGTAATCCTACCCAATCGCAATGCGTCCTTTGCCGACTTAAAGCAGGTTAAAATCACTTTCGATCTATTGCCGGTTAGTCTGTTTCTCGGGGCAGGTTACTCATTGCAGGTCGAAAATACAGGAGGCAAAGCAAATGAACCGGGCTTTAAAGTGGAAAATTAGAAACCTACTTATAGTGCTGGCTATGACCGTCACGGTCACTTGCTACGGGCAGGATGCAGGCGACATTTCTGATCCGGCCAGCAATCCCATTGCGCGCCAAATTGATGACAATGCGGCCTCACTCACCAAGCAATTGCGCGAGACGGCTTTCTGGACGCATCCGGAACATCGCGCGGATTTGCTTGCTGCGCTAACTGTGGCAGGACGTATTTGCGATGAGTCGCTTGTGCCGATTCTGCTGCCACACATCTCCTTCGATCCGGATCCCGCGCGAAACCGCCATCGCCAACTCACTTTGGTTCAACGGCTTCCTGTTATCGGCACATTAAAGGAAATCGGACTGCGGGCCGTTCCGCTTCTCATCGCTTTCGTGGAGTCCTCAATCATCAATACCGACGGCTCCTTGAATCACGACGCGGTACTGGCAGTTTACGCCATCCGCGAAATTTATGATGTGGCCGGTGCCGGAACCAAAATGACCCAGACGCGCTTAGAAATTGAGTTGACCCTCACCAAGGAAAATCGGTCAATCAGTAACCTGAAAGCGGCGCTTGACCTGCCTCTCTTCAAAGCCGACCTACCCGCCAAGCCTGAAAACGGCGAGCACGGCGGCAACGGCGCTCCACCCGCCACCAAACCATGACCGCCCCATCCGGCTTACTGCAACCCTGACCCGCAAGCCTTGACCCATTCCAAGCGCCCGTTGTTGACGAAGTTGCTACCATGGTTGTCTCAATGCCGCCTCGGTAGCCGACCTCAACCCCGCCCCCGCCCCCCTGACCGCTGGCGAGCCAACCGCCCTCGCCAGCCTCCCCCCGCCTGAGGGAAGGTGCCCAACCCATATTCCGCCCATGAGCGCCTTTCCATCCCGTTGCGGTGCCGTCTTCCACCCTGTGCATGACCCAAATCTCCCGGTCACCGGCAGTGGAGTGGAAACGCGCACGCAAAAGGGGACCAGTAAAAC
>JBOHYT010000382.1:0-3577 GCA_050738055.1 Rhodanobacteraceae bacterium | reverse complement strand
GCTGGATTCACCCGAACTCTGGCGGGTGCCCGCGATCGCCCGCGTCGGCGGCTTCGACGCGCTGCGCAGCCTCGGCGCGCCTGCCGAGGTGCTGCGCGAGGCCAAGACGAGGTTGTTTGGGGTATGAATTGGAATAGTGCGCCATTAGGTGACGTCACCGCCGTGCTCGGCGGGACGACGCCGAAGTCCGAGAACCCTGCGTATTGGAATGGCGCGCACGTTTGGGTCACGCCGACGGACTTGTGCAAACTCGATACTTGGGAGATCAACGCCTCGGAACGGCGCATCACTGATGCGGGCGTTGCGAGCTGCAATCTTCCGTTGGTGCCAACGCGGGCTGTAGTGATGTCTTCGCGAGCGCCGATCGGGCATCTGGCTATCGCCGGCTGCGATCTTCACACGAATCAAGGATGCAAGAGTTTTGTCTGTTCGGATGCGCTCGATCCGGAGTTCCTATTTCTGACACTGCGCTTCCGGATGCGCGAGATTCAATCGCTGGGTAGCGGCGCGACGTTCGTTGAGGTCTCCAAATCAGCACTGGAAGCATTCGGGATATCGTTCCCGACTCTCGCTGGTCAGCGCCGTATCGCGGCCCGCGTGAAAGCCCAGCTCGCCGCCGTCGAACAGGCGCGGCAGGCGGCACAGGCGCAACTCGCCGAACTGACGATGCTCGCGAATGCGGTCATTCGCGAAAGCGTTGTCGAGAACGAAGTACGGACGCTGGGCGACGTGCTGGAGGAAGTGAAGCAGGGGATCGGCCCCGAGTGGGCCGGTTACCCCGTACTTGGCGCAACGCGCGATGGACTCGCTCCGGCCAAGGAGCCGGTCGGCAAGCATCCCGAACGTTACAAGCCGGTACGCTGCGGCACGGTGTTCTACAACCCCATGCGTATCCTGATCGGCTCCATCGCGATGGTCGACGACGGCGACGCGGAAGGCATCACCAGCCCCGATTACGTCGTGCTGCATGGACGAGAAGGAATAGTCGATACGCGCTGGTTCTATTATTGGCTGCGCTCACCGCTCGGGGAACAGTGCATTGCGTCCCTGGCGCGTGGTGCGGTGCGCGAGCGCATGTTGTTCAACCGCCTGGCCGAGGGCACGATCGGCCTTCCACGTTTTGATGTGCAGCAACGCGCAAGCCTGGCGCTGGCCCAGATCCGGCCGATGCAAAAAGCAATCGAAACCCAACTCGCCGACATCGAAGCGCTGCCCGCACGCGTGCTGGCGCAGGCTTTCGAGAGCGTGTAGGAGCGCGCCATGCGCGCGATTGAAGCCATGCCCGTCCATAAATCGCAACACCATCGACGAAGCCGCCGGGTCACCGTGCATTGCGGCGCGGCCGCGTCAGCTTGCCCCATCACTGCTACCTCGTCACGGCGGCGACCATGGATCGGCAAGGATTTTTTTGTGACTTCATCGCTGGCTGCGCCGCTGCACGTTGTTTCGAGGATCCACGGATTTTGGCGGGGACCAGTATGTTGTCTTGGGTGCTGATGCCCGATCACGCACATTGGTTGCTGCAGCTTGGCGAGGGCGGCAATCTGAGCGCAACGGTCAACCAGATCAAATCGGCGAGTGCACGTTGTGTGAACCGGGTACTCGGACGATCGGGACCGTTGTGGGAACGAGCCTTTCACGATCACACGTTGCGCGCGGAGGATGATTTGTCATCCACTGCGAGGTATGTCATTGCAAATCCAGTTCGCGCGGGGCTTGTGCGAAAGGTCGGAGACTACCCATTCTGGAATGCGATATGGCTATGAATCATCGTCAAGTACGGTCGCGGGCATGGCCCGCTCTTGCAGGTTGGTGCACGTCTACACCACGGGACGCTGTGGCATGGCCCGCGCGCCTGTTGACGCAGGCGTTTGATTTCACCAACAAGGAGGTGTCGCCATGATCGAGAAACGTATCGTCCAGAAACACCACGCCACGTTCGAGGCCATTCGACATCAAGACGAACATGGCAATGACTACTGGTTTGCCCGCGACCTGGCGCCCCTGCTGGAGTATCAGCAATGGCGGAACTTCATGCAGGTCGTGGAGAAGGCCAAGCTCGCTTGCCGGCAGGCTGGAAATCAGGTGGCCGACCATTTTGCCGATATCAGCAAAATGGTCGAGATCGGCTCCGGCGCGCAGCGCGAAATCGATGATCTGCGCTTGTCCCGCTACGCCTGCTACCTGATCGTGCAGAACGGCGACCCCTCCAAGCCGGTGATCGCGCTGGGGCAGACCTATTTCGCCATCCAGACGCGCCGGCAGGAACTCGCCGACGATGCACGCTTCGCCAAGCTGAGCGGAGACGACAAGCGGCTGGCGATCCGCAACGAACTGGCTACGCACAACAAGCATCTGGCTGCGGCCGCGAAAGAGGCAGGCGTGGTCACCTCGCTGGATTATGCGATTTTCCAGGACCACGGTTACAAGGGGTTGTATGGTGGGTTGGCCGCGAAGGATCTGCATGCGCGCAGGGGGCTGAAGAAGAGCCAGAAGATCCTCGACCACATGGGCAGCACCGAGCTTGCGGCCAACCTGTTCCGCGCGACCCAGACCGAGGAGAAGCTGAAGCGCGAACAGGTGCGCGGCAAGCAACGCGCCAATCAGACCCACTTCGAAGTGGGCCGCAAGGTACGCCAGACCATCCAGGAACTGGGCGGCACCATGCCGGAACGGTTGTCGACGCCGGACAGGAGCGTCAAGCAGCTCGCATCAGCCAAGAAAAAGCTCGACAAGAAGAAGTAGGCATGCCGAAAACCAAACCGAAATCGTTGCTGGAATCCAATCCGTATCTGCGCGATCCGGCGACGCGAGAGCGCTCGTTGCGGATGGCGGCGGAAAGCTCGTCTGCCGTGGAAGGCATTCGCAAGCCTTTCAAACGTTCGATCACCTCCACCCAATCACTGTCCTCGTTCGTCAAGGGCGTGTGCGACATCATGCGCCGCTCGAATTGCGCGAGCGCGTTGCAGTACGTGCCGGAACTGACGTGGATCCTGTTCCTGCGCATTCTCGATGCGCAGGAAGCGCGCGAGCGCGAGGCGGCCGCCGTGCAGGGCCGCGACTTTGCGCCGGCGCTGCGCGCGCCATTCCGTTGGCGGGACTGGGCCGCGCCGCCTGATGAAAAAAACCCTGCGCACACGCCGGAAGGCCAGCCGTTTGGCTGGAAGCGGCAGGAGTTGTCCGGCCGCATCGGCGATCTGCTGGCTTTCGTCAACAAGGAATTGCTGCTGTACCTGCACCAGCTCGACGTGTCGCCGGATGGCCGGCCGAATCCGTCGGCGTCGCCCCGGCAGCGGGTGATCGGCCGCATCATGACCGCGGTCGAATACGTGCGGGTGGATTCGGAAACCAATTTCAAGGACATCCTCGACCGCATCGACGCGATCAGCATCGAAGACATCGACGATACGCATTTCTTCACGCTGTCGCAGGTGTATGAAGACCTGTTGTTGAAGATGGGCGAGAAGAATTCCGATGGCGGCCAGTTTTTCACCCCGCGCGAGGTGATCCGCGCGATGGTGCGCACGATCGACCCGCTGCCGGGTGAAATGGTTTATGACCCGTGTTGCGGCACCGG
>JBOHYT010000381.1:0-3379 GCA_050738055.1 Rhodanobacteraceae bacterium | reverse complement strand
CATTCTGCTGATGCTGGCATGCATGGTGGCGGGCGTGTTGGTTGTTCCGGGCGCGCGCGCGGAAACCACCGCGCAGGTCGTGGCCACATGGCCGTCCGGCGACACCGTCACGCTCGGACGGAACCAGACCTTCTATCTGCGCGTTCGTTACCACAGCGACGCGCCGACCCACTTGTGGGCGACAGCTTATGGTGACGGCGGGCCGCTGCACGTCGGCACCAATTCCTCGCGCGTCTACCCCGCCGGCGATGGCGACGCGCTGGTCTGGTTCTTTTTCCTGCAGCCCGGCGAAACGGTCGACGGGATCCGCATCAGTGCCGGCGATGGCTCCGACGCACGTACCCACGTCGTCGCCGACTACCCGGTGCAGGTTTCGGGTGGCGACGAACCGGCCGCCGCATCGGGTGAGCCCGAATGGGTGGGCCGATTGCGCCAGCAGGACAAGGCCGCGCAAGACGCGGCATACAAGCAAGCGATGAATGCGCCAACCAGCGTGAGTGACACCTTTCTGATCTACGGATTCATCGTGGCGGTGCTCGCATCCATCGTGTTCGGATTCGCGATGCCGGCGTGGTGCCTGTGGCGCTGGCGCGGCACCTGGCGGATGCTCGCCGCGGTGCCGGCCGTGGTCATCGGATTCGTGGTGCTGCGCATCTTCTTCGACACCGCGCGGGATCCCACTTCCCACAATCTTTGGCCTTTCGAAATCGTGATGTGGGGTGGGCTCGGCAGCGTGTGGATGGTGGTGCTGGGTCTGGTTCACAGGTTTTCCGGTGCCGGACGCGCACCGGTAAATCCGCCTTGAAACACCCGTGGGCGCGGCTGACGAAAGCCAGCGGCAATCGTCACTCGTGCGGGCTGGACGCCGGGTCCCGCTCGATCAGGTCGCGCAACGCGGCCTGCATGCGCGCGTGAACGCGCACCAGTGACGCCCACAGGAACCACACCGTGAACGCGCCGATCGCGAGCAACGCCACCAGCACCCCGCGTGGCGGCAGGATGCTGCTGCCCAACGCACTGACCAGCAGCGCCATGCCCGCAAGGGCGCCGAGCGGGACCAGCTTGCCGAGTACCCGGCGCAATCCGGCGGTGCGCACGCCGTGCACCTGCTCGCTGATGCCGATCTCGGCCAGCAGCATGCCCAGCGCGTCGGCTTTGCGATAGACCGCGATCAGCATCGGCAGCGACACGAACAGCGCGACCGCCCAGATCAACGAACGACGGACCACCGGCGACACCGGCAGTTGCGGCCACCAGCGCGGCAGCATGCTGCTGACGAACGCGCCGATCGCGAACACCGCGCACACCAGCACGAGGTTCACGGCAATGTGCCACAACAGCCGCCGCAGCATCCGCGCCAGCATCTGGTCCTCCTGTGCCGCCGCGGTGCCACTCATCCATTCGTGGTAGCCGAGTGCCAGCGAACGCACCGGCGCCGGTGTCACCCGCCGCAGCGCGCCGAGGATGCCCGGCTCGATGCGCAACAGCAACGGTGACACCAGCATGCACACTACCGCCGCGGTGACCGTCAACGGGTACAGGAATTTGCCGACCGCACCCGCCGCGATGCCGAGCGATGCGATCACGAACGAGAACTCGCCGATCTGCGTCATCGTCAGGCCCGTGCGCAGCGCATCGTGCGCAGAGCGTCCCGCGCACACGAACGCGCCGACACTGCACGCCAAAGTCTTGCCCAGGATCACCACCGCCGCGAGCCCGAGCGCGGGCACGAGATACGGCAGTAGTTGCGAGGGGATCGAGCAGCAGGCCGATCGCGACGAAGAAGATCGCTGCGAACATGTCGCGCACCGGCCGCACCAGCCGCACGATCCGATCGGAGCAACGCGCCTCGGAGACGACGACCCCGGCGAGGAATGCCCCGAGTGCGACGCTGAAGCCTTCCCACACCGCCAGCAGGCAGGCACCGAAGCAGATGCCGAGCGAGGTGATCAGCAATGGTTCGTCGCGTCCGCGACGCGCGAGCCAGTCGAGCAGTCGCGGCAACAAAAGCAGCCCCAACACCAGCGCGACCGCGACGAACAGCAGCATACGCCACAACACGTGGAACGCGATGCCGGTAGTGTTGGCACTGCCGGCCGCGATCGCACTCAACACCGTGATCAGCACGACCGTCAGCACCTCTTCCGACACCAGCATCCCGACCATGCCCGCGACGAATCCCTGGCCACGCCAGCCGCGGTCGGCCACCGTGCGCAACGCGATCATGGTCGAGGAAAAGCAGATCACGCCGCCGAGGAACAGCGATTCGCGCCCGGTCAAGCCCGCGAGCCGGCCGATCTCGATGCCGATCCACAGCATCAGGCCCACTTCGGCCAGCGCCGCCAGCATCACGCCCGCACCGAGCGCACGCAGCTTGCGGAGGCTGAAGTCGAGGCCCAGCGTGAACATCAACAGCACCACGCCGAGGTTGGCGATCGACTGCATCGTGCGCTGGTCGGTGAGGAACCGCCACGGCATGTGCGGACCGATCAGCACGCCGGCGATGATGTAACCGAGCATCACCGGCAGCTTGAGGCGCGGGAACACGACCACTACCACGCCCGCGGCGAGCATCACGCAGGCGAGATCACGGATGAACTGGATTTCCTGCAACGTGTCCTCCCGCGGCCCGCAACGTGCGCTTGCCGATCCAAAAATGCTCCCGATTGGCGCTACATGTCACGCACGGGAACGGACAATAATTTGTCGTCATTCCGGGGCCGCCCGCGCTCTTTGCGGGCGGAACCCGGACGTCATTCCCGCGGAAGCGGGAACCAGCTCACAAGAAACAAAAATTACGTAACTGATCGGCAGAGTTTTTTTCTCATGCGGCGATCGGAACGAGGGTGTAACCCATCGCTTCCGCCTTCTTGTGCAGATGATGCACGACCCGCTGATGGTAGTTTGGTAGGGCGGAATCGGCGCAGCCGCTTCCGCCAACGGCGAATCCGGAAACCGCTCCGCGGGTTCCGCCCTACGGCTCTCCATGGTAGCCACCCCTACGTTCCTTTCGGACGTCTACCGGCGCGCCGGTCGGTTGGCTCCTTTGCTGATTGAAACATGGATTCCGGGTTCCATCGCCAAAGAGCCGGCGACGGCCCCGGAATGACGAAACCATTTCCCGAGCCGTGAAGGCGCCGGCGGAATGACGAGGCCAACCCGGAAATTGCTTGACGCTGAAACCGCCCGCACCTATTCTTTCGCGTTCCCAGCGTGGGGCCATAGCTCAGCTGGGAGAGCGCTACAATGGCATTGTAGAGGTCGCCGGTTCGATCCCGGCTGGCTCCACCAATCCCCACGCTGTCCCCATCGTCTAGAGGCCTAGGACACCACCCTTTCACGGTGGCGACCGGGGTTCGAATCCCCGTGGGGACGCCAT
>JBOHYT010000380.1:0-3889 GCA_050738055.1 Rhodanobacteraceae bacterium | reverse complement strand
TCTTAACTGATTTCGCTTCCGCCGCCGGCGCCGCAGCCATTCTACGTTTCGGCGCCGGCGGCATTTTCCCCTTTCTCTCTTCCAAACCCCCGTGGCACCGCCATCCGCCCGGATGCGCTGCCCCGGTTTTCCAAGGAGATGTTATGACCACGCCAATGAAGACGCCTTCACTGTTCGAAGCCGCCATGGCCTACCACAAAGCAGGTCTGTGTGTGCTGCCGGCCGACTGGCAGGCCAAAATTCCCACCATTGGGCGGTGGAAACCCTATCAGAAACAGCGTCCGACGGAACTTGAACTGGCTGAGTGGTTCGCGACCGCTCGGGCCATTTGCATCGTCGCCGGCGCCGTGTCTGGATTCGCGGTGACCATCGACTTCGATGGCGGCAACGATGTGTTCTATGCCTTCAAGTCCACGGTCGAGGCCATCAGCCCAGAACTGTGGGCCAAGTTGGTGATCGAACGGACGCCGCATGGCTGGCACGTGATTTTCCGGCACAGCGGTCCGGTGGGGCCCAATCGCGTGTTGGCCGAACGGCTGCTGATTGCCAGGACCGCCGAGCCGATTTATTTTCATGGCAAGGCCGTGGTGCCGGACCTGAACAAGCAGACCGGCCGCTACGAGAAGAAAGTCACGTTGATTGAAACTCGGGCCGAAGGCGGCTTGTTTCTGTGTGCGCCTTCGCCGAGCTATTATCTGGAGCAGGGCAGCATCGACAACCTGCCGGTGCTGACGAAGGAAGAATGCACCATCCTGGGCAGCGCCGCTTTCGCCTTGAACGAGGTGTTGCCGATCGACGACGCGCCGGCCGCCAGGGCTGGGCAGGCATCCAAGCTGCCGGCCGGTTTGCTCCGCCCCGGTGATGACTTCAACCAGCGCGGCGACATTCGGCCCACCTTGGAAAAACATGGCTGGACGAATCGGTTCGGTGGGAAAAACGAACACTGGTGCCGGCCCGGGAAAACGGGCGCGACCTCGGCGACGTTCAACGGCGTGACCTTCTACGTGTTCAGCACCTCCTGCGCGCCGTTTGAGGCCGGCAAGGGGTATTCGCCGTTCCGCGTGTATGCGCTGCTCGAGCATGGCGGCGATTACAGCCAGGCGGCTGGCGCGCTGCGGAAGGATGGCTACGGCTCCCCGGAAATGCCCCGTGCGCAGGTGCAAGCAGCAAATCCGAATGGCACCGCTGCCGGCACTGGCGCCCAACCTGCCTCTGAGGGCCAACCGGAAGACTCCCTCATTCTCACCCCCAAGCAGTTGTACGAATTCGACATCGCCAACGATCCGAACGCCCTGCTGGGCCAGCGCTGGCTCTGCCGTGGCGGTTCGTGCCTCATCGTCGGTCAAACCGGCCTGGGCAAATCCAGTTTCGGGATGCAAGCCGCGGTGATGTGGGCGCTTGGCGAACCGCTGTTCGGTCTGAAGCCGGTGCGCCCGCTGAAGTCCCTCTACATCCAGGCCGAAAACGACGTCGGCGACCTGGCCGAAATGTTTCAGGGCGTCCTCAAGGGCACGGGTCAGGAGGCCCGGCTGGAAGAGTTGGAATCCAAGCTGGTGTTTGTAAGCGACACCGTGCACTGCGGGGAAGGGTTTCACGCCTGGGCCGGGGAACTGATCACGAAGCATCGGCCCGATCTCGTCTGGATCGATCCGTTATTTTCGTTCATCGGTGGCAGTGTCTCCGACCAGGAAACGATGTCGGTGTTTCTGCGCAACGGCCTGGGGTCGATCTCCCAATACACGGGGATCACCTGGATGCTCGTCCACCACGCCAATAAGCCGCCGCGGGATCCGGCGCAACGGAGCGGCTTCGTCGGTGGCGATTTTGCGTACCTGGGTGCCGGCTCGGCAGAGCTGGCGAACTGGGCTCGCGCGGTGTTGCTCCTGCGTGAAGTCGACACTGGCCAGTTCGAACTGCGGGCGGCCAAGCGTGGGCGCCGTGCGGGGCTGGTCGATCACGAAGGCAAGACTGCGACGGAGATTTTCCTGAAACATGGCGACACCGGCATCTGTTGGGAGCGCTCGGCCGGCCCGGAACAGGAACGGAACGAAGTGGAAGAATCCTTGGCAGACGCAGTGGTCGCAGCGCTGGCGCCGGGGCGGCCATACACCCATGCCGAACTGCGCGAGGTGACGCAGGAGGTGTTGGGCGTCGGTCGGACCGCCGTCGTGACCCAAGGCCGCAAAGCCAATCGCGTGTTCAAACGGGTCGTCGTGCGGGCGAATCAGTCGCGGCCGATCGCGGAGGAGGGTGTCACAAACGAGTTTGTGACAGGCGACGAGGAATTTGATGTAACCGACTCGTATGACGATGCTTAAGCCTGTCACAAGCGGTCGGCAAAAAAGCGGCTCCGTGCGACAGGGAATTTTGTGCTCCCTGTCACACGGCGCGATGGGAATTTGCTTCGATGCAAGTCCATTATTTTGAAGCTTGTGAGAAATATATGTCACATTGTCACAAGCTGTCACAAGCCAGTCACGCGACGCGGGTGTCACAAAGTCACAAAACCCCCCTTAAGGGGGTTTGTGTAGTTGTGACTGCATCCGCGCGACCGGTTTTGACCGTCGCGACGTGTGACTGGAGTGTGAGGAAATCGAAGAAGGAAAAAAGAAGGGAAAAAGAGAATGGCATACAGGAATGTGGAATCTTCCGAATTCGGTCACCCCCCCATCGAAGCCAGAATATGTATGGTCGTGGTCGTTTTAGAATCGTTTTTAGAGGGCTTCTGGCGTGTTTGCAAGACGTGGGCGCAACGGCCCGTCGCGAATCCAATTCAAACGCGTCCAGGGCGCAGGGAATGGCCATGGCGGGCATGTGGATGACCCCGACTTGGCCACCAACTATTGACGCCGCGCGCGAGGAGATTTCGTAAATGCAAACTTGGGGTGCGAGAGGAACGGATTACGAAATGGCCCTGCGGATCGCATCATCACCTTCTGACGCTGCAACGCACGCGACCACATCAATACGAACGAGGTGCGAACACGAAATAGTTCCGGTTAACATTTTGGCGATGCCGTCTGGCGAAGGGAGGGGGGTAGAAAAAAAATTCCCCCCACACCCCCCTAGGCGACGTTGGCCCGTCGCCGGGGGGGCAGAAACTTTTATTTCTGTTTTTACCCCCCCCACCACTATACCAGCCGACAACTACCGAAACGAACGAGGCGCGAATACGAAATGAATTTGGTTAACACCCAGCATGCAGTAGGGGGGGAGGGGGTATACACGCGCCCCCCACACCCCCCGGCTGGCGCTGAAGCGCTGCCGGGCTGGAGGTGTATGAGTAGCCCCGCCCCCCCATGCCTGGAGGGAGAAGTTAAATTGAGCTGTGATCAGATGTGCGAGTAGGCAACAGTTCGCTATGAACACCGCATTGCGCTCGCAACAAATGGCAGCGGCATAAATTGCCGCGTGGCCCACGAAAATATGCCGTCCACACCAACACGAACTGGGTGCGAAAACGAAAAGAGATGGTTAACAGTTTTTGCGTTCGTTCATGATACATTACAAATTGCCATTTCGTTTATTTACGTAAATACGGCATGTTTGAGCGCATAAATATATGCACTCATCCATCATGCTGTTAACCACTCGGTTGCTCGTCTGTGAGCATTTTCACTATGAGAGAAACAGAGAATGGAATGGCTCTAGCAAAAAATAGCCTTTGAAAATGTGCTCATTTTCTGAGCACGAAAACTTGGTTATTAAAAGATTATGAAGTAATGCGTTTTTTCGCATTCCAATAGGTACTTGGTAAAGATTTCTTAACGAAGAGGCGTGGGGGAACAGTGGCAAATAGGGGCACAGTTTGTTTATTTTTGCCGATTCAGTATCCATCTGTTGTAACCGTATTTTTGGCCTTGCCTTGTGGGATTCTGTTGAGTTGGGA
>JBOHYT010000379.1:0-14733 GCA_050738055.1 Rhodanobacteraceae bacterium | reverse complement strand
ACAAGGTTCGAGACTCAAGGACTCATTTTACGCGACTCAGTCCGTAGGTTGGGTTGAGCCCGGACTTGCTCCGGGCGAAACCCAACACCGTCGATCAAACGTTGGGGTTCGCAAACAGCGCTCACCCCAACCTACGGATCTCGACTACACGAGCGATGCATCGCTCGCACCAGCGCCGTTGGTTTCCGCGCCTTCGTCACCCTCGCTTTCGATCTTCACCACGCCCACGAGTTTCTCGTCGTCCGGCAGCCGGATCAGGGTGACGCCCTGGGTGTTGCGGCCGACCTGCGAAATCTCGGCGACGCGGGTGCGCACCAGCGTGCCGTGGTCGGAGATCAGCATCAGCTCGTGACTGGCGTCCGTGCATACGGCGGCGACCAGCGCGCCGTTGCGCCCGGAACACTGGATCGCGATCACGCCCTGTGAACCCCGGCCCTTGCGCGGAAAATCGGCGAGCGGGGTGCGCTTGCCGTAGCCGCGCTCGGTCGCGGTGAGAATGTCGCAACCCATGGATTCGGTGTGCGCACTGGCGACGATCATCGACACGATCCGCACGCCGTCAGCGAGCCGCATGCCGCGCACGCCGCGTGCGGTGCGTCCCATCGGGCGCACCTCGCCACCGTCGAAGCGGGCGGCCTTGCCGTTCGACGCGAACAGCAGGATGTCGGACTTTCCATCGGTCAACTCGGCCTCGACCAGTCCGTCGCCTGCATCGAGTCCGATCGCCAGCTTGCCCTTCTGCAACTGGAATTCGAATTCCTTGAGCGGCGTCTTCTTGACGGTGCCCTGTTGCGTGGCGAAGAACACGAAGCGATTTTCGTCGTACTCGCGAACCGGCAGCACCGCCTGCACGGTTTCATCGTCCTGCAGCGGCAGCAGATTGACGATCGGGCGTCCGCGCGCGCCCGGGCTCGCTTCCGGGATGCGGTAAACGTTGAGCCAGTACACGCGTCCCGCGCTGGTGAAAGTCAGCAGCGTGTCGTGGGTATTGACGATCCACAGGCGTTCGACGAAATCCTCTTCCTTCATGGTAGTCGCCGAACGGCCCCGGCCGCCGCGCTTCTGCGCGCGGTAGAGATCGAGCGACTGGCGCTTGCAGTAGCCGGCGTGCGACAAGGTGACAGCGACGTCTTCCCGCGCAATCAGGTCGAGCGTTTCCAGGTCCTCCTGGGTGTGCAGGATCTCGGTGCGGCGCGCGTCGCCGTACAGTTCCTTCATCTCGACCAGTTCGCCGCGGATCACCGCCATCAGCTTGTCGGGATCCTCGAGGATCGCGATCAGACCACGGATAGCTTCGAGAAGCTGTTGGTATTCGTCGGTGAGCTTGCCCTGCTCCAGCCCGGTCAGCCGATGCAGGCGCATCTCCAGGATTTCCTTCGCCTGGATTTCCGAAAGCTGGTAGCCGTCATCGTGGAGGCCGGCGCCCGCTTCGAGGTCTTCCGGGCGCGAGGCACTGCTGCCCGCCGCCTGCAACAGTGCACGCACCATGCCGGGCTCCCACTTGCGCGCCAGCATCCGTTCGCGCGCAACCTGTGGCGACTCCGAGGCCTTGATCAACTCGATCATTTCATCGATGTTGGCCAGCGCAACCGTCAGGCCTTCCAGCACATGCGCGCGCGCGCGCGCCTTGCGCAGATCGAAGATCGTGCGGCGGGTGACGACTTCCCGGCGATGGCGAATGAATTGGTCGAGGATTTCCTTGAGGTTCAGGAGCCGCGGCTGGCCGTCGACCAACGCCACCATGTTGATGCCGAAAGTGACCTGCAACTGGGTCTGCTGGAACAGGTTGTTCAGCACCACGTCGGCCGCAGCGTCACGGCGCACCTCGATCACGATGCGCATGCCGTCCTTGTCGGACTCGTCGCGCAGAGCGCTGATCCCCTCGACCTTCTTTTCCTTGACCAGCTCGGCGATCTTCTCGATCAACCGCGCCTTGTTGACCTGGTACGGGATCTCGGTGGCGATGATCGCCTGGTGACCGTGTTCGCTGGTTTCGATCTCGGTTCTGGCGCGCACCAGCACGCGACCGCGGCCCGTCCGGTACGCCTGCACGATGCCGGCCGCACCGTTGATGATCCCGGCGGTCGGAAAATCCGGGCCGGGCACGTGCTGCATCAATTCGTCGATGCCGAGATCGGGTTCATCGATCAGCGCAATGGTGGCGTCGATCACCTCGCGCATGTTGTGCGGCGGCACGTTGGTCGCCATGCCGACCGCGATTCCGGCCGAACCGTTGATCAGCAGGTTCGGCACGCGGGTCGGCAGGACCAGCGGTTCGTGCTCGCTTTCGTCGTAGTTGGGGCCGAAGTCGACGGTCTCCTTGTCGATGTCGGCGAGCAACTCGTGCGTGAGGCGCGCCATGCGCACCTCGGTGTAACGCATCGCGGCGGGATTATCGCCATCGACCGAACCGAAGTTGCCCTGCCCGTCGACTAGCATGTAGCGCAGCGAGAACGGCTGCGCCATGCGCACGATCGCGTCGTACACCGAGGCGTCGCCGTGCGGATGGTACTTGCCGATCACGTCGCCGACCACGCGCGCGGACTTCTTGTACGACTTGTTCCAGGCGTTGCCGAGTTCGTTCATCGCGAACAACACGCGGCGGTGCACCGGTTTGAGCCCGTCGCGCACGTCCGGGAGCGCGCGGCCCACGATCACGCTCATCGCGTAATCGAGGTAACTCTGGCGCATCTCGTCTTCGATGTTGACGCGAATTACTTCACTGGCCGGCTCCGCCATCCGCAGAATTCCTGTATCGGGGTGAACGCAAAAGGCGCGTCTCCGAAAAGCGGTCCGCGCGTCGAAATCAACCCCGAAATTCTACCACAACCGCGCCCAAAACAGGCCGGAAAACTTCAATTGGGGCGCGAACTTACGGCTTGTCTTCGGGCGTTCGCCCGGGTTTCGGCGGGTCGTCCTTTCGACCACCGGAGAAGACCCACTGCCGGGCGCCGAGAAAATTCACCGCCGACCCCGGCAGCGAGCCCGCTGCCACACCGACCGCGGGCCAGTTCTGCACGAAATGCGAGAAATAGACCAGCAGCGCGTAGGTCGTGTAATTGAGCGCGAACCCGGCGGACATCGCGACCATGTAGCGGGTCCATTCACCGAACAGGGTGTAGTCGCCGCGCTCGCGAAAAGTAAAGTGCCGGTTGAACAGCCAGGTGGCGGTGGCCGCGCAGGCGAACGAGAACAGCCGCCCGACATACGGATCGACGTCGAGTTTGCTGACCAGCAACTGCACCACGCCCGCATCGACGATGAAGCCGATGAATCCGCCGACACCGAACCATCCGAGTTGCTTGGACGTGTGCCACATTCAGGGTGCGACCGGAGAGCTGAACGACGCCGTCAACGACGCTGCATCGGGCCGCGCGATCACGCCATGCTCGGTCACGAGGACATCGATCAGGTCGTGCGGGGTGATGTCGAACACCGGGTTCCACGCGTCGGCACCTTCGACCACGGTGCGTTCGCCGGCACAGGCAAGAAGTTCCGCAGGATCGCGCAACTCGATAGGGATGGCGGCAGCGTCCGGTGTGGCAAGGTCGATGGTGGTCGAGGGCGCGACGACCATGAACTTGACGCCATGGTGCCGCGCCGAGATCGCGAGCTGGTAAGTGCCGATCTTGTTGGCCGTATCTCCGTTGGCGGCAATCCGATCCGCGCCCACGATGACCCACTGCACCTGTCCCGAACGCATCAGGTGCGCGGCGGCGGAATCGGCAATCAGCGTCGCCGGGATGCCGTCGCGTTGCAATTCCCACATCGTCAGTCGGGCGCCCTGCAGCCAAGGACGCGTCTCGCCCGCATACACCCGCGCGATCCGGCCGGAAGCATAGCCCGAGCGGATCACGCCGAGCGCGGTACCGTAGCCGGCGGTGGCGAGCGAACCGGTGTTGCAATGGGTCAGGACACCGCTGCCGGGTTCGATCAACGCGGCGCCCAACGCGCCCATCGCGCGGTTGGCGGCCAGGTCCTCGTCCTGCAGCGACCGTGCCTCCCGCGCCAGCGCGCCTGCGTCCGCTCCCGAATCGACCCGCGAACGCATCCGGTCCAGCGCGACCATCAGGTTGACCGCGGTCGGCCGCGCGGCGCGCAGCGTGGTCAGCGCATCGTCGAGCCGCTCACCGCGTTGCGCGGCGAGCACCACGCCCCATGCTGCAGCAATGCCGATCGCCGGCGCGCCACGCACCACGAGGTCACGGATCGCCTGCGCGACTTCGTCGGCGTCGCGGCAATCGACCCAGGCTTCCCGGAACGGCAAGCCACGCTGGTCGAGAAGGCGTAGATGGTCGTCGCGCCACTGCACCGCACGCAGGCTGTCGTGCGCCGCGATGGCGCCGCTCGCCGGGGGCGTGGTCGTCACTGCCGTCAAGGGTTCCATACGACGGCAAAGCGTAGCATGGGCTGCGCCGCCAGCCGCACCCCATCACCCTCCCGCGCGTCAATCCTGTTGCGGAATCAGGATCCAAAGCAGGATGTACAGGAGCACGCCGGGAAAGGCCGCCGAGAAGATCGTCAGCAGCACATAAACGATCCGGAACAGCCTGGTATCGAGCCCGAAGTGCTCGGCGAGGCCGCCGATCACGCCGGCGATCACGCGATCGGTCCGCGAACGCCGGAGGCGACGTGACGTGTCCATTCAGGGAATTGTAGAGGGTGCTTTTGGTTTGGTCGCCGAGGGCAAGAGCGCTTTGGACGCGGACTTACGCGGATGGACGCGGATCAAAAGCGGAATCCTGCCTGACCTCCTCCAAGAGGTCGGGGTGGCGATCAAGCACCTTGAGCAACTTCACCAGTGCCAGCGGCGGCTTGGTCTTGCCGTTCTCGTATCGCGAGAAAGCATTGACGCCTCCTCCAAAAATTTCGGCGGCTTCGCGTTGATCGAGCGCCAATTTCTTGCGTACGCTGGCGATGAAGTCAGGGTCGACGATCAAGGCATTCACCTGCTTGTTGAAGTCCAGCATCGCATGGCTTACCCGCGTCGACTCGGTGACATCGAGGACCATCTCTCCGCACGTCGGGCAAAAATCGCCGGTGACATCCGCGATGACGGTCGATTCGCCCTTGTAGGTGTACGGCAGGTCGCGGATGTCGTGCACCAGTTTCGGGACCCCGCAGGGTGGACATTTCATGGTCATAGCTCTTTGAAAGACACGATGAGCAGGTCATCCACCACCGTCGGTTTCAGCTAAACCGCCGACGGGCGTACTGGGCCGGTACACGTCCTGCCAAATTCGGTGATCGGCGTACGTGGTCATGCTCTTGTAGAAATCTGCCGGCGTCAGTGCCGCGACCACATCAACGATGCCAACAAAATCGAGACCCAACGCGGCGCCACCAACCAGCGCCGAGTAGGTGACAGACTCATTTGCCAAGGTCGTCAGGACGGTATTTCATCCTCCTCGGTTCGGGACTCCGCACAAGCGTCATTACCAGCAAGCGGGTCTTCAACCGGAATCAGCTCCCAGAGCCCATTCTGATGAAGCCAAAGCGGATCAGCATTTTTCTCGATGAACTGGGAGACAGGAATGCCGTCGATGGTTGGTTCCCGCTTGACTCGTACCTGTTTTCCGTGGATGAAAACGGTCTCGAGTTTTTTTCGCCGCTCCTTCATTGCGGATCTCCGTGCCTGCTTCTGGGCTCGAGTGAGCTTCTTCCTGATCGTTGCCATGCTTATTCGTGGTCCCAACGTTACGGCGGCCCGTCAAGCGTGCCTTTTCAAATACCGGCTGAGCTTGCGGCAAGCCGCATCCAGCTCACGTTGCCAACCCTCATTATCCGGAAATATCAGAGGCCCCTCGCCACCTTCCACACTTCCAAGTAGCCGCGCGTAAACGGAGTCATCATTGGCGCCATCCTGAACAGCCTGTTGCACAAGGTAACCTCCGAGTGCGTGGAGGGCACCAGAGTACCGTTGTCGGGTACTTTTTGATTTCGTATCCAGATTTTCTGCGTCCCAAAACCGGGAAAAAACAGCAATCAAGCCATTGGAAATGCTCTTCTCCAAAGTCGGGTTTACACCAACTTGCCAGTCTTTTGCCCATTTGCTATCCGGGGACGTACTCATGGGCTGCTAACGCCTGAGCTCAACCGCCGAAAGCGCGCGGAACGGGTTGGTCGTTGCCTGCAGCTGTTGGGCGTAGACACCATACTGCTACTTTGCGGGCCGGGGTGCGCTGAGGCATTTCAGGACGCGGAGCAAGAACAAAATCCGTGCTCATCCGTGTCGATCCGTGGTAAAGGCTTTTTGTTCGGTGACCGCTCGCCTTGTCCGGTGACGGCTCGCCGTCACCCGGCACGCTTCGCCAGCCACTCATGGATCGCCGACGGCACTTCGCGCTGGGCGCGCCCGGACACGTAGATGCCGATGTGGCCGCCCTTGAACTCGAGCTCGGTGTAGTCCTTCGTTCCAAGGTGCTCGCCCATCGGACGCGATGCCGATGGCGGCACCAGGTGGTCTTGGAGCGCGAAGATGTTGAGCACCGGAATCGTGATGTCCTTGAGGCGCACGTCCTTGCCGCCGATCTTCAGGCCGCCTTTCACGAGCTTGTTTCCCTGATAGAACTCCTTGATGAATTCGCGGAACGCCTCACCCGCCTGGTCTGGCGAATCGAAGATCCACTTCTCCATGCGCAGGAAGTTTTCCATCTCGACCTTGTCGTCGAGGATGTCGAGCATCGCGACGTACTTCTGCTGGTTCAAACGTACCGGCTTCAGCGTCAGGTAGCACCAGTTCATCAGGTCCGCCGGCACGTTGCCGAGCGTATCCACGAACAGGTCCACATCCATGTCGCGGGTCCAGTGCGAGAGCATGTTGTCCGGCGTGTGGAAGTCGACCGGCGTCACCATCGTGATCAGGTTCTGGAGTTTGTCCTTGTGCAGTGACGCGAAGCACAGCGAGAACGCGCCACCCTCGCAGATGCCGAGCAGGTTGATCTTGCTGACGCCTGCGTGTCTGGCGACGGCATCGACGCTGCGGCGGATGTAGCCGTTGATGTAATCATCCAGATCGAGCCAGCGGTCGGAGCCATCGGGGTAGCCCCAATCGATGATGTACACGTCCTCGCCGAGCGCAAGCAGGTTCTTGACCAGCGAGCGATCCTCCTGCAGATCGACCATGTACGGCCGGTTGACCAGTGCGTAGCAGATCAGGATCGGAAGCTTCGCCGTCGGCTTCTTCGTGCCCTTGTAGCGGTACACGACGAGCTTGTCCTCGGCGTAGATCGGCTCTTTGTCGGTGGCGCCGTAATCGACGTCCTCGACTTCGCGCAGGGTACGGACGCTGGCCGCCAGTTTCTGCTGGGCGCGCAGGGCTTCATCGAGCGCACGCGCCGGATCGATACGGATGGGATCCATCATGCTTTCTCCTTGCGTGCTGCCTTGTTGCCCGCTGCCTTGCGGGATTTGCGGAGCGCCGGTTTTTTCGCGGCACGTGGGGTTCGTGGCGCGGCGATCTTGCTGCCAGCCTTCAGGCGTTCGACTTCGGATCGCAATGCAGCGACCTCTGCTATCAGGTCGGGCAAAGTGTCGGCGCGACTTTTTGCATCACGATGCAACGCATGCAGGCGCTTGCCCATGCTGTCGATCTCGGTGCGGGTCGGCATCCCGAGATCGGTCGCCATGCGCTCGACCTCGCGTTGCAGGTTCTGGCGCACCCGCATCTGCGCGTTGACCAGCGCGCCGTACACCTCGCGGAAATCGGCCGAAAGCGCGACCTCGGCATAGGCATCCTCGGCTGCGTCCACCCACAGGTCGTACAACTCGCGCACCGAACCGACCGGGCGACCGGCCTCGCCGCGCCCCGCCAGTTTGTCTTCGAAGACCTCGAACGCGCGCCGGCTCGAGCGCGCGATCAGCGCGTTGTAACGGTTGGTTTCGTGCTGGTAATCCAGCCATGCCTTGGCCATGCGCTGGTAATGTTCCTGGTGCTCACGCGCGTAGCCGAAGGCAGGCAGCTCCATCAACGCGCGCATCTCGGCCATCGCGGGTTCGATGCCCTGCATCATCTGCTCGAAGCCCATCGCGCCCTTCCCCGCAAGCTCGCGCATCGCACGCGCCAGCGGATTGTCGAAGAGTGCCGCGTCGGCGCCGGGGAAATTGAACGAGTCGCGCAGGGTCTCGGTCCACGCGTGCGCGTCGACCTTGCCACCCGTGCCCTTTTCCGCCATCGACTCCAGCAGCGAGAAATAGCTGCGTGCGCCCACCAGCAGGCGTTCGACGATCTCGCTCTGGGTATCGCCCGCCTTGCCGGCCGCGAACATCCGCGACCACGTATCGAGGCCTTCGTGCCACGGCCCCTGCACGCCATTGCCAGCCGCCGGGACGGTGTCGAACGCCTTGCACGTGGCGTCGGCCCAGGCATTCCAGTACTTGCGCGACATCTTTTGCCAGTCGCCCATGGGGTCCGCAAAATCCGGCGTCTTGGCCATCGAACTCGTCTCCGTGCGTGATGCACTATGGTAGCCACGCCGATGTTGCGCCGCAACAAAGCCGGGGCCTGCAGTCGCGTCCGCGCAATCATGACCATCAGCACTACTGCCGGGCCGCGGATGGGTGGATGCTGTCGGGTGGCGTCGGGCTCCCTTGCGCACGACGCGTCTGAAGAGGTGAACCGTCATGCGCACCTTTGGCCTCGTGTTGTCCCTCGTCCTCGCTGCGTTGGTCGCATTCCCGGGCCAATCCGCCCATGCGGCCGGCAGCCCGCTGCTGCTCCGCCATCCGACAATGTCGAAAACCACCATCGTGTTCGAATACGGCGGCGAGTTGTGGGAGGTGCCGCGTGGAGGCGGCCAGGCGCACGTGATTGCGAGCGGCATGGACCTCTTGAGCGATCCGATCTTCTCGCCCGACGGTTCCGAGATCGCCTTCACCGGCACTTTCGACAAGAACACGGACGTCTACGTGATCCCCGCTGCCGGCGGCCAGCCGAAGCGCCTGACTTTCCATCCGGGCCCGGACGTCGCGGTCGGCTGGACGCCGGACGGCAAGAACATCGTGTTCCGTTCGCACCGGCACAGCTTTTCCGATCCGGATCAGCTCTATGCCATTCCGGCAACGGGCGGGCTTCCGACCGAATTGCCGCTCCCGATGGCCGAGTCCGGCAGCTATTCGCCGGATGGCAGCCGCATCGCGTACGTGCCGAATTTCCAGTGGGAGCCGTTCTGGAAGGACTACAAGGGCGGCCAGCACACCCAGATCTGGATTGCGCGGCTTGCGGACTCGCACACCATCCGGATTCCCGACCTCGACTCGAACGAAGACGACCCGATGTGGGTCGGCAACACGATCTATTTCCTGTCCGACCGCGACGGCGCGATCACGCTGTTCGGCTATGACGTCGCCAACGGCAAGGTTGCCAAGCTCATCGACAATACCGGCTTCGACATCACCGCGGCCTCGGCCGGACCAGGCGGCATCGTCTACTCGCAGTTCGGGCAACTGCACATCTACGATCCGACGACCGGGCAAACGCAACTCGTGCCAGTCACGGTGGACGGTGACCTGCCGCAACGCCGTCCGTATTTCCAGGACGTCGCGAAAACGCTTTCGCACCCCGGTATCTCACCGAACGGCGTGCGCGCGGTGTTCCAGGCGCACGGCGACATCCTCACCGTGCCGACCAAACACGGCAGCATCATGAACCTTACCCACAGCCCCGGCGCGATGGACCGCGATCCGGCATGGTCACCGAACGGCAAGTCCATTGCGTATTTTTCCGACCGGGACGGCGAATACGACCTGTACATCCGCCCACAACAGGGCGGCGCCGCGCGCAAGGTCGCGCTCGGCCAGAACGACGCGTTCTACTACGACCTCACCTGGGCGCCGGACAGTGAGAAAGTCATCTTCAGCGACCAGAAGGACAACCTGTGGCTGGTGAACCTGAAATCCGGAAAGCCCAAGCCGGTCAAGATCGCGACCAACGGTTTCAATGTCGACTTCGGGAACACCGGCTTCAACGCGAGTTGGTCGCCCGACAGTCGCTGGGTGGCCTTCACCAAGTCGCTGCCGAACTACATGGACGCGGTATTCCTCTACTCGCTGGCGGATGGCCAAACCCACCGGATCACCGATGGCAGCAGCGATTGCGAATTCCCGGTCTTCGACGCCAATGGCAAGTACCTGTACTTCCTCGCGAGCACCGACTCCGGGCCTTCCAACGGCACCGATCTGTCGACCCTCGCGCATCCGGTCACGTACCACGTCTACGCGTTGACCCTGCAGGCGGACACGGCTTCCCCGACCGCGGTGCAGGGCGGCCTCGACAAGGAACCCGCGACGAACGAGTCGCCCAACGCCGCCAACGACAAGGCGGCAAAGAAGTCCAAGAACAAAAAGCCCGCGCCTGAAGTACGCATCGATTTCGCCGGCATCGCCACGCGCATCGTGCCGTTGCCGATGATCAAGCCGGCGAACTACCAGGGCCTGTTCGCCGGCGCGAGCGGCGAGCTGTACCTGGAGAAGGCGTCACTGGTGATGCTGCCCTCGTTGATGGGGCCGAACGGCCCCGAACTCACCATCGAACAGTTCACGCTCAAGGACCACAAGACCGAAACCGTCATCGACGGCGTCACCGACTTCGTGCTCGCGGCCAACGGCAAGCAGATGCTCTACCGGAAAGGTGACGGCTGGTTCATCAGCGATGCCAAACCGAAGGCCAAGCCGACCAAACTCCAGGTCAAGGAAGCTCGCGTGTACGTGGTGCCCACGCAGCAGTGGGCCCAGATGTATCGCGATGCCTGGCGGATCGAGCGCGCGTTCTTCTACAGCCCGATTTTCGACGGCCTCGACGTCAACGCCGCAGACAAGGAATTCGCGCACTACCTGCCCGGCATCGCGAGCCGCGACGGGCTTTCCTACCTGTTCCGCGAAATGCTGAGCTATTTGTCGGTCGGCCACATGTTCATCTATGGCGGTTACACGCCCAAGATGCAGGAGATCAAGGTCGGCCTGCTGGGCGCGAACTACGCCATCGAGCACGGGCATTACCGGATCACCCGCATCTTCACCGCCGGCAAGTGGAACCCCGGACTGTACGCGCCGCTCGCGCAACCGGGGCTCAAGGTGAAAACCGGCGACTACCTGCTCGCGGTGAACGGGCACCCGCTGGAGGCACCGGAGAACCTGTACCAGGCGTTCGAAGACCTCGCCGGCAAGACCGTGACCTTGACGGTCGGCCCGAATCCGAGTCTGTCCGGTTCCCACCAGATCACGGTCAAGACGATCCCGAGCGAACGCAAGCTGCGCAACGCCGCCTGGATCGAACACAACATGCAGCTGGTGGACAAACTTTCCGGCGGAAAGCTCGCCTACATCTACCTGCCGGACACCGAATGGGGCGGCTTCATCAACTTCAACCGTTATTTCTTCTCACAGGTCGACAAGCAGGGCGCGATCATCGACGAGCGCTTCAACCATGGCGGTGACCTGTCCGACTACATCATCGAGCATCTGCTGCGCAAGCCGATGGGCCTGCTGGTGCGCCGCTGGAACCAGCACACGGCGGTCGCGCCGACCGAGATCATCCCCGGCCCCAAGGTGATGATCATCAACCAGTTCTCGGGTTCGGGCGGCGACGCGCTGCCGTGGTATTTCAAGATGCAGAAAGTCGGCACGCTGGTCGGCGTGCGCACCTGGGGCGGCCTGGTCGGCATCGGCGGCTATCCGAAACTCATGGATGGCGGCACGGTGACCGCGCCGCGGATCGCCGTCGAGGGACTGGATGGCACCTTCCCGGTCGAGAACCACGGCATCGCGCCCGACGTCACCGTGTGGCAGAACCCGCAGCTCGTACGGCAAGGCCAGGATCCGCAACTCGAGCGCGCGGTCGAGATCGCGATGCAGCAGCTCAAGGAAAATCCGCCGAAGCAGTACGTGCGCCCGCCGTGGCGCAACTACCATCAGAAGCTGCCACCGTTGCCGGCCTCGGCAAGCAGCGCACCGGCGTCCACGCAATGACCTCCGGGAAGGCCTTGTCAACGTGAGGAAACGTTCGCCCCGGTTCGCTCTGCAGGCGAATTGCGTAGGTTGGGGTGAGCGGCATCATGCGAACCCCAACAACCTACACGGCGGACCAATGAACCCCTGGACCCCGCGGAGTTTCACCGCAGGGATGCGTTGATTTTCCCGAGCGTCGCAGCGCCGGGACACAGCTCGCGCTCGCCCAAGGTGTTGAACGCAACCGGCGCCGTCTCGAGGTGCGCGTGCAGGTCCGGAGCTTCCGGATCGACATACAGCAGGCCGGTGACGATCTCGCCGCGCGCCTGCGCCGCGTGCAGATAATTCATCGCCGCCACCCGATCACCGGTGTCGTGCGATTCCGGCAGCTTGCGCAGGCGCAACACGCTGCCGTCGTGCTGGCGCACCTCGCGCATCTCGCCGGGCGGATATTCGACGGTGATCTCGTCGCGCTTTGCTATGAAATCCATCCGGCACAACGCGTGGTTGTGCTCGCGCACGAAGTCGTAGCTCTTGGTGCTGCCCTCGTGGTTGTTGAACGCGACGCACGGACTCAACACATCCACGAACGATGCACCCTTGTGGCTCATCGCGGCTTTGAGGATCGGCACCAGTTGCGCCTTGTCGCCGGAAAAGCTGCGTGCGACGAAACTCGCGCCCAATTGCAGCGCCATGCCCACCATGTCCACTGGTGCGTCGGTATTGATCGCGCCCTTTTTGGACTTGCTGCCCGCATCCGCGGTTGCCGAAAACTGGCCCTTGGTAAGCCCGTACACGCCGTTGTTCTCGACAATGTACGCCATGTCCACGCCGCGCCGGATCGCGTGCACGAACTGGCCGATGCCGATGGACGCGGAATCTCCGTCTCCGGAGATCCCGAGGTACATCAGCTCGCGGTTGGCGAGGTTGGCGCCGGTCAAGACCGACGGCATCCGGCCGTGCACCGCGTTGAAGCCGTGCGACGCCGACAGGAAATAGGTCGGAGTCTTGGAACTGCAACCGATCCCGGAAATCTTGGCGACCCGGTGCGGCTGGATGTCGAGTTCCCAGCACGCCTGGATGATCGCGGCCGAAATCGAATCGTGACCGCAACCGGCGCACAGCGTCGAGATTGCGCCTTCGTAATCGCGACGCGTGAAACCGACGCCATTGCGTTGCAGCGAGGGGTGGTGGAGCTTGGGTTTGGGTAGGTAGGTCATGGTTGATGCTCATGCAATCTGCAGACCACATCTGATGTCGTCATTCCGGGGCCATCGCCGGCCTCATCGGCGATGGAACCCGGAATGACAACAAAGTGTATGTGGCATTCGAATTCGCACCGCTCGATTCCCGATTCCCGATTCCCGATTCCCGGCTCTCACGCCACCTTGCCGCCGCGGAGATGCGTCACTTCCGCCTTGCCCATCCGCTCACCGATGGCCTTCGCGATGAACCGCGCGGTGATCGGGGTGCCGTCGTAGTGCAGGATCGCAACCAGCCGCGCTGGATCGATCTCGAACTGTTCGATCAACAGCGCACGCAACTGCGCGTCGCGGTTCTGCTCGACCACGAAAACCTGCTCGTGCCGGTCGATGAACTCACGCACGGAGTTGGCAAACGGATAACCGCGCACCCGCAATGCGTCGATGTGCATGCCGTCGGCGTCGAGCTTTTTGATCGCCTCGGCCATCGACGGCGAGGTGGAACCGAAGTACATCGCGCCATGCCTCGCCGCGTGTGGCGCACGATGCAGCACCGGCTGCGGCAACAACGCCTTCGCGGTTTCCAGCTTGCGCTTCAGCCGCTGCACGTTCTCGACGTAGTCTTCGCCCTTCTCCGAATACTTGGCGTCGGCGTTCTTGCTGGTACCGCGGGTAAAGAAACTGCCGCGCGTGGGATGCGTGCCGGGATACGTCCGGTACGGAATGCCGTCGCCATCGACGTCGCGGTAGCGGCCGAACGGCTTGCCGGCCTCGAGCTCCTCGGCGGTCAATACCTTGCCGCGGTCGTAGCGGCGGCCGTCGTCCCATTCGAACGGTTTGCACAGGCGATGGTTCATGCCGATATCGAGGTCACTCAGCACGAACACCGGCGTCTGGAGGCGGTCGGCGAGATCCAGTGCCATGGCCGCGCATTCGAAGCACTCGTGCGGGTCTTCCGGAAACAGCAGCACGTGGTTGGTGTCGCCGTGCGAGGCGTGCGCGCAGAATGCGACGTCGGATTGCTGGGTGCGGGTCGGCATACCGGTGGACGGACCGCCGCGCTGCACGTCGACCAGTGTCACCGGGATTTCGGCGAAATACGCGAGTCCGATGAACTCGTTCATCAGCGAGATGCCTGGGCCGGAGGTCGCGGTGAAGGCGCGCGCGCCGTTCCAGCCCGCGCCGGTGACGATCCCGATCGAGGCGATCTCGTCCTCGGCCTGCACGATCGCGTAGTTGTGTTTGCCGGTGACCTTGTCCACGCGCAACTTGGCACAGTATTTCTGGAAGGCTTCGGCCAGTGAAGACGAGGGCGTGATCGGATACCACGCGCACACCGTGGCTCCGCCGTAGACCATCCCGAGCGCCGCCGCGCTGTTGCCGTCCACGAAGATGCGGTCGCCGACATTGTCGCGGCGCTGCACTTTCAGACCGATCGGCTGCAGGTTCTGCGTGGCGTAATCGCGACCGAGATCCAGCGCGTGCACATTGGGTTCAAGCAGCGCCTGTTTGCCCTTGTACTGCTCGCCGATCAAGGCAACGATCACCTCGCGCTCGATTCCCAGCAGTGCCGACAACGCGCCGAGGT